>NZ_JAJDMK010000085.1:0-8457 GCF_020593575.1 Holdemanella sp. DFI.5.55 | reverse complement strand
CTTACCCGCATCTTCATATATATTCATAGATTCCGCTCAAATCTTTGTATTTCACTTTATATGATACATCCTCATTCATAATCAATTCAGCATACTTATAAGCATATTCCCTCAATCGAATGGACAGCGACTCTGTCTGTTTTAAAGCATCATCATAATACGATTTTACCTTATCTACTTTTTTCGTATATACATCAAAATCCGTTATTTTTTCACTCAAAGCATCACTTTCACTCTCTAACTTTGCCTTTGTGGCCTCAACATCCTTGATTGCCATTTCTTCTATTTCATCTATCGTAGAAGCAGATACCTCAATTACATTCACTTTTCGTTCTGCATCATTTTTGTCAACAGGTGTACTTGTACAACCTCTAAGAATCAAACACAATCCTAAACACACTAACTTTTTCATTATTATTCACTCTTCTTTCCAAACTCATCTATTGCATCTTCTAAACAACAAGGTAACTCTCCAATTATCTTAACTATATTCAATAAATTTTTTTCGCTTTGTAAATTCTCACATTTCTTATCCAACTCGCCCAACTTTCTTTGGCTCAGTTCCTTTAAATTTTCCTCACTCAAAATTTCTTTAACTTCATCCAAACTAAACCCTAAACTCGCCAACATTCTTATATCCCATAATTATCTCAACCCTTCTTCATCAAACTCTCCATCTTTTCCTTCTTCATTCTTTGAAATCACTCCCTTCTTTTCATATCTACGAATCATATTTCTTGTGATTCCCATATGTTCTTCGATTCACTTCACCTTATACTTCATTGCATAATACTCCTTTTTCAATTTACAGCCTCGTTCTTAGAACAACGCAAGCCAAAAAAGTTATTTCTTCGTTCCTTCTTCCAAACTTTTTTGCCATAAGAGAGCTTGTAAATTTCGCGAATCAAAAAAAAAGCGATACACCGACCGCATTGAGTTTAAAGAATAATAATGTTAATATATCCACATGAACTTAAATACATGGATAGAAGAAAAATTTAACGCAACAAACTACACACTCGAAAAAACAGATAAAGGCATTAGTAACCACAACTATTTATTAACAATCAACGACAATAAATATATGGTACGCGTACCAAAGAAGAATCATGAATCTCTTGGTTTGCAGCATGAACACGAAAAGGAGATTTTGCCACTTGTTTCTGATTTAGATGTACCTGTTATTTTATTCGATGAAAAATCAGGTATCAAAGTAACAACTTATATTGAAGATGTAGAAACATTTGATGAATGTAAAGACAAAGACAAATTCGCAAGATGTGCAAATTTAATGAAATCTCTTCATACTAAAAAAGCTCCTTTGTTTATTTTCAACCCTTTTGGAAAGATTGAATTCTATAAATCTCAAATCAAAGAATGTATCGTATCTTTTCCAAATGAAGAAAACTTTTTAGAAGCATTAAAAAAAGAATATAAACCAAACACACTATGCCATAACGACTTTGTGCAAGGAAATATTCTTTACAGTGATACAAAAGACTATTTGATTGACTATGAATATGCCGCAAAAAACGATTATCGCTTTGATATCGCCAGCTTCTTTTCAGAAAACAACATCCATTATATTGATCAAAGAGACCAATTCTATCAAGCCTATTTTGATGGAGACATCGACCCAATGATTGATGTTCAAGTGCAAGCATTTGAAAGAATGGAAGACATCCTTTGGGGATATTGGGCAAATATGCTTTATGAACAAAGAGGCGAACAAATCTATTTTGACATCGCAAAAGACAAAGAAAAACATTACAGAGGCTAAATAGTCTCTGTTTTTTCATCTATATCCATAAATTCTTCTTCCGATAAAGAAACCGTCAAATACGTATCATCACCAATGATTTGTTTTGCCCCTTTATCATTACACAATTGTTTTGCCCTATCATAATACATTTTTGGGAGCAACATAGGATTACATAAAATGCCATTATACTCACAAATCACGATATGTTTTCCATCTTGAATTGAAACCATTTCCTTTAACGTATCGAATTTTAAATATGGCATATCCGCAACCATCAGTATGCATGCATTATTTTGACAAGCGCCCACACCTAACGCGATAGAATGCCCTTGCCCATATTCAGGATGATCATTCATAACAACATGATATCCTAATGACTCAGCCATTTCTTTTATCTTTTCATATTGTGTGACTACTATCACATCTAAAAAAGCACTTGCCTTATCAAAAGCATATTCAATAAGTTTCTTACCATGAAATTCGTACAAAAGTTTATTTGAAACAAAGCGTCTGGAAAAACCAGACGCTAAGATAATCAAAGAAATATTATTCATCTTCTTTTCCTAATAACACTTTTTCAGCAGTAATAGGCAAAGTACGAACCTGCACTCCCGTCGCATGTTTTATAGCACTAGCAATTGCACTAGTTGGTGTATTAATAACAACTTCACCAATGGATTTAGCACCAAATGGACCATTGTCTTCATAACTGCTTTCAAATTCAACGCGAACGCTTGGAACATCCACTCTTGTTGGCAACTTATACTGCAAGAAGTTACGATTACGCATCTTACCCTCATTTGAGTACGTGATATCCTCACTCAAAGCCATACCAATACCTTGTACAATACCACCTTCAGCTTGTACTCTGGCAAGATTGGGATTGATAACTGTACCACAATCAACTACAGAAACATAATCATGAACCTTGATTTCACCCGTTAACTTATCTACATCTACTTCGGCAATACCAACCATAAATGGAGGTGGACTTGTAGGTGACATGTGGGAGTCACTGGCAATCAACGCTTTGGCGATACCACCATTGAAACATGTATCCGCAAAATCAGCCAAACTCATTTCATGCGTATGATCTAATGTATAGATTTTCTTACCATCAAATTCAATATCTTCTTTATCCACATCAAAGAATCCGGCTGCCGCTTCTAAAATAGAATTTCTTAACTTTTCACAAGCCTTTACTACAGCCATACCCGTTACATACGTTGTACTTGATGCATAAGAACCCGTATCATATGGTGCATGATCTGTATCCAATGAACTAGTGACAACTTGATCTACATCACAATCCATACATTCCGCAACCATTTGAGCAAGAATCGTATCGCATCCTGTACCCATATCTGTAGCACCGATACTTAATGTATAGAAACCATCATCCTGCAGTTTAATTTCAACAGAACCTACATCAAGACCCGAAATACCACTACCTTGCATAGATAAAGAAACACCTAATCCACGAACAAAATCACCCATATCACGTCTTAAAGGTTTATTCTTGTAGTCAATCATTTCCATCGCTTTTTCTAAACAACAATCCAACGCACACGCATTCAATTCTTCATTATAATATTGCGATAACACTTCATTTTCACGTGTCATATTTTTAAAACGGATTTCACAAGGATCCATATTCAATTCATCAGCCAATTCATTAATAATGGATTCAACCGCAAACTGTCCCTGTGTAGCCCCATATCCTCTATAGGCACCTGCTCGCATTGTATTTGTATAAACTACATCATATGTAAAACGACTGGCTTTAACATGGTTATATAAAGGCAAAGATTTATGTCCTGCCAAACCAATTGTAGTTGGACCATGCTCTCCATAAGCTCCTTGATTTGATAATGTATATAAATCTATAGCTTCAATCGTACCATCTTTTGTAGCACCAATGCGAACATGCATCTTCATTTCATGTCTTGAGTTACTAGCCGCAAAAGTTTCTTCACGAGTATAAACAATCTTACTTGGCTTTTTAAGTTTCCATGTGACAAATGCCGTGAAGATTTCACAACAAGCCGTTTGTTTAGCCCCAAATCCTCCACCAATTCTTGGCTTGACCACATTGATTTTTGACTTTGGAATTTCTAAAGCATTACTTAAAATTCTTCGAACATGGAAAGGAATCTGTGTAGAACTTACACAATTTAAACGACCATATGTATCAATGTAACAATATGAACGCATAGTTTCCATCATTGCCTGGGCATTGGCCTTTGTATGATAATCTCTTTCTAAGACCACTTCACAATCCTTTAATACTGCATCCACATCACCAACAACACTTTCTCCGCTGCTGACAATATTACGCTTTACGTCATTACCAATCTCACAAAGACACTTATAATCATCTTCCTCATGAACCACAATTGCATTATCAATAGACTTTTCAAAATTTAACAACGGTTCTAATACTTCATAATCTACTTTGATAGCTTTCAAAGCACGATCTACACAATCCTCGTTAGTTCCCGCAACGATTGCGACTTCATCACCTACATAACGAACTACATTTTCTAAGATTCTACGATCATATGGACTTGGTTCAGGATAAGATTGTCCTGCAAGAGTAAAACGAGACGTTGGAACATCCTCATACGTATACACCGCTTCAATTCCAGGAATTCTTTTCGCAATGGAAGTATCAATACTTCTAATTTTTGCGTATGCATGTGGACTTCTTAAAAGCTTAATAATCAAACAATCCTTAGGTGCTAAATCATCACAATATACAGGTTGCCCTGTAACTAAAGCCATCGCATCCTTTTTGATGACACCTTTTCCTACACTATTCATGATTTTCACCTCGACTTAAATACGCCTTGATTGCACGCATCTGCGACATATATCCAGAGCAACGGCATAAATTTCCGGCTAAATAAGCACGAATTTCATCATCACTTGGATTCACTAATTCTTTTTCCATTGCCAAAACATTCATAATAAATCCTGGCGAACAGAAACCACATTGTTCAGCGCCTTGTTTAGCCATAAACATACCGAATTCACCCGCTTCTTTTTGAAGTCCTTCAAGCGTCGTAATTTCACGACCATCGCATCGAACTGCCAATGTACTACAAGAAAGAATTGGCGTTCCATCTCTTAACACTGTACATAATCCACAGTTTGCGGTATCACACCCTCTTTTTACACTGTAACAACCACGGTCTCTTAGCCAGTCAAGCAATAAAGTTTGTGGCTGTACATCATCCTGAATCAATTTTCCATTCACTTTAATTTTAACCAACATAAGACTCTACCTTTCTCAATAACTTCTGAGTTAATCCCTCAACAAGTTTTTTTCTATATTCCTTGCTTCCGCGCATATTGTCTGCACAATATACATCTAAATCAATATGATCTAAATCACAATTATAAACTTTCGCAATGGCTGGTCTTGCACCAAAACAGAATCGGTAGTGGTCTGCATACTTTGTACAAGATGCATTTAAAACACTTAAATCCGTAGCACTCCTTCTTACAGAAACAAAGGCACTCAGCAAATTTGTCTTCTTCACATAAATATATTCCACAATATCCTTTTCATATGGAAGACTCACAAATTCTTCAAGTGAAATACGCCCATGTTTATGTGTTTGTACATCACACTCTAAACATAATAAGCTACAGATGACATCACTAAAACTAAAACGCGAATATATACTTCCTCCAACTGTTGCCAAGTTTCTTAATTGTACACCGACAATATCTTTTACAGCATCTCTAAATACATAACAAGTTGCCTCATTGAAAGCTTGATGCGTTTCTAATTGCCGCAAAGTTACCATAGCACCAATTTTGAATTCTGCATCATCTTCTTCAATTTGATCCAAGCCTAATTTGCTTAAATCAATAGCGGTCGGAATCTGAATGTCTTCCATCTTCAACCAGATCATACCGCCTAGAATCATATTCTTTTTATTTTTCGTTAGTAGCGCATACGCCTCATCTAAAGATTCTGGCGATGCATAATTCATTATTCTTAACATAATGGATACGCTCTCTTTCTTTACTAAAATTTTAACACAAAAAGAAAGTGTTAAACACAATGTTTAACACCGATTTGTTAGTCTTTTTTACCAGGCAAAATTAAATTTAATACGGTTGCGATCACAAACGTCATAATAATTCCGTTTTGTGCAAAAATATTTCCAACCCAACTTGGTAATTGTGCTAGAACTGTAGGTACTTGTCCAATACCAATTCCAAGACCGATTGCCAAGGCAATAATCAAAGTGTTTCTTTCATTGAATTCAACACGCATCAATGATTGAATACCACTTACCAAAATACTCGCAAACATAATAACGGCAGCTCCACCAAGTACAGATTGAGGCATAACCGCAAATAAAGCACTTAATTTTGGGCAGAAACCGCAAAGAATCAAGAAGATAGCTCCTGTCATAATTGTAAAACGGTTAACAACTTTAGTCACTGAAACCAAACCAACATTTTGAGAGAATGAAGTATTTGGCAAAACTCCAAACAATGAGGCAACAACAGAACCTAAACCATCTGCCAAAACGCCGCCTTGTAATTCTTCAGAAGTTGCTTCACGATCTAAACCACCATTTGTGATACCAGAAACATCTCCGACTGTTTCAACTGTTGTCGCAATAAACATAATTCCCATCGCAATAATTACTTCCAAATTAAATTCCATCTTCACTGGCATAAAAGTTGGAAGTGCAATCCAAGAAGCGGTTTGAACTTGCGTAAAATCAACCATTCCTAACACAATGGCCAAGATATATCCGGCAATAATACCGATCAAAATCGAAGCATTATTCACAAAACCTTTAATTTGTTTGGCGATAATAATTACCAAAATAACAAATGTACCAACCAATAAATGTTTAGGATCCCCAAAATCAACAGCACCACTACCTCCACCAAAATAATTGATACCAACAGGAAGTAATGATAAACCAATGGAAATGATAACTAAGCTAGTAACAACTGGTGGGAATAATTTTCTTAATGGTTTGATGAAGAAACCTAACACCATCTCAAATAAACCACCAATTAAACTTGCTCCCATCAATGCACCATAACCATATAGAGCACCCATTGCTTTGGCAGTTCCAATAAATCCTGAACTAGTACCCATAACGATTGGAAGTTTAGCTCCCACTTTCCACACTGGATATAACTGAACTAAAGTAACAGCTCCTGCAATAAACATCGCATTTTGAATCAATGCAGATTTTAAATCCGGTGATAATCCAAGCATTCCTGCAATAATCAATAATGGACTGATATTTCCAAGAAACATCGCCAATACGTGTTGGATTCCTAAAGGCAATGCCTCTTTTAAAGGTACAACACCATCAAGTTCATATATCGAACCTTTTTTTACATCTTCTTTTCTCATTCTTTTCCTCCGAAAATAAAAAAGTCTCGTACAAAAACGAGAATCAACGCGACACAATAAAAAAGTAGGTTGATTCATAGTCCCTGAATTTACGGTTTAGGGGTAGAAACATCGACACCGTATTAGTCGATATATACGAAACACGTTAGGATTATATCATTAATTAAACAAAAAAAATAGGACAAATCGTCCTATTTCAGATTGTTGACAAAAGCCTATACCTTTCGTAAGGAAATAGGCTTTTTATTGTATATAGGCAATTTTCGAAATAAAATTGTCTTTTTTTGTATATTTTGAAGGATATATTGAATTTTTTGATGGCTTTCTTCTATATTTTCCTCTCCAAAGGAACATTTTCTTCAGATTATGGCACGCAAAAATCAACCAAGCATTCTGTTGGTTTTTCTACAAGCCTTTTAACCTTGTGAAACGTAGTCCATTGTTTTCTTTACAGTCCGCAAATACTCGTTCAATGGTTTCTTTTCTCTGTGGATAAATTTCTTTCCATTCCATAGTATGACGGATCTCGTCGGCATATTCTCTATACTCTTCCCATAGGTGACGTTCAATAACTTTTGTCATGTTCTTACTCTTTGTACATTTGTTTCTAAGAGGACAATCCTTGCAGTCTTTTGGATCAGATTTATATTGTCTGTATCCATTTCTTGTAGTAGTTGTATACATAAGGATCTTATCATTTGGACATAGATAACGGTCGTATTCTTCATCCTGTACATATTCTGTATATACCATTGAATCAAAGGCCTCTTTACCTATACGTTCTCTATCCTCGTTGATTTCAACCAACAGATCATCTTCGTATTTCTTTTTGAGGATCTCTACTTCTTTTTTGACACTTTTTCTTTTATTGGCGTTTGCCTTCTGATGCGTACTGTCTCCAAATACCGTTGTGAAATCGACAAAGCCATAATCAACGGCCTGTTCTAATATTTCCATAAAGATTTCCTGGAATATAGTTGAATCTTTATATCTACGAATATAGTTCTGAGACCATGTAGAAAAGTTTGGAATCTTCTCATCGATACTCAACCCAAGAAACCAGCGATATGCCAAATTGACTTCGATCTCCTGACATGTCTTGCGCATAGAATTGATTCCAAACACGATATTTATGATAAGCATTTTAAAAAGACTGTCGACAGTCACTTTGTCAACAGTCTGAAATAGGACAAATCGTCCTATTTCCATAATTTTTCAGGATATACACCATCTTCAATCAATTGTTTAAAGGCATTTTGTACATATTCCTTATCTTCAGCATATGTTACACCAA
>NZ_JAJDMK010000084.1:0-8478 GCF_020593575.1 Holdemanella sp. DFI.5.55 | reverse complement strand
AAACTACAATTTCAACAAATTTTACATTACTTATTGACATTTAATAGTTTGTCTTCTAGAGTCACACTCTATTATATCATAGTTGACAAATGTATGGTATAATCAAGAAGTTAAAGGAGAACTAAGTATGAATCAAATTGCTAAAGAATGGCAAGACTATGAAGTTATTGATACTGGAAATAAAGAAAAATTAGAAAGATGGAATCAAACGATTCTTAGAAGACCAGATCCTGTGGCAATCTGGCCAATTGAAGATGAGCGTGCATGGAATAAAGCCGATGCTATATATCACCGTTCTAAATCGGGTGGTGGTCATTGGGAAATGAAAAAGCCCGTTAAAGAATTCTGGACTATTGGATATAAAGGTTTACGCTTTAAAATCAGTCCAACCGGATTTAAACACACGGGACTATTCCCAGAACAAGCTAGCAACTGGGATTTTATGGCCAATAAGATTAAAGAATCAAAACGCGATGATTTAAGAATCTTAAACCTATTTGCCTATACAGGCGGGGCTACCATGGCCTGTTCAAAAGCTGGAGCGAAAGAAGTTGTGCATGTTGATGCTTCAAAAGGTATGATTCAATGGGCAAAAGAAAACATGCAACTTTCGAATTTACAAGATCATACAATTCGCTTTATTGTGGATGATTGTATTAAATTTGTAAAAAGAGAACAAAGAAGAGGAAGAAAATATGATGGTATCGTCATGGATCCACCTAGTTATGGTAGAGGTCCTAATGGTGAACTTTGGAAATTGGAAGAAGAATTATTCCCATTGATTCAAGAATGTATGAAAATTTTAAGTGATGATGCCCTATTCTTTATTGTGAACTGTTATACAACTGGATTTAGTTGTTCAACACTCAATGAAGCTTTATCAAGATCCATTCAGAAAGAAAAAGGCGGACACATTGAATGTGGTGAAAACCTACTTCCTGTAACGACAAATGATAGTGTATTACCATGCGGAATCTTTGGAAGATGGACAAATGACTAGTCCATCTTTTTTTGTTTAGAAAAAGAAAAAAGGAAGAAAACTCTCCCTAACAAACCATCCACTCGGGATAGAATTGAATCCCATTTTTGATCATACGATGAATCAAAGGTCTTCCTAAAGTTTGGAAATAATGTTCAATCGTAGTGACTTGTAAAACCAAAAAATCTGCTGTCTTACCAATTTCAATCGAACCACGATCTGATAAATTAAATTCTTTAGCTGGTAAAGACGTCATACTTTCGAGTAGTTTTCTAGAACACACTCGATGTGTTTGAAACAATACATAACTCATAGGTGCCATACTATATACATAGGAGTTTGGAAGTCCAAATCCACAACTCATTAAAAAAGTTTCTGGAATTTTATCATTTAATTCATTTAAACGATGTAAAACCGGAAGCTTAGGCTGATTCTTTTTATAAAAAACATCCTGTTCCAACTTCATTCTTTGCGAATTCGGATTGTCACAAATCAAAGTTAAGATTCCATTTTGACGCATCGCATATAACGCATTGATATCTTGTCTTAGTTGATCACCCAAACGTACGTGTGTAAAACTTTTAAATTGACAATCAATAAAAGCTGGTACAACACATTCACCTTGCGCATCAATCACTCGTGTTGCAGGATCTAGCCATTCTTTATAAGAACCCGTATTGATTTCAATAATCTTATCATGGTGACATGCAATAAAGGCACGATGTAAGATTGTAAAATTCTTATCACATGTATATAAATTTTCAATATTTTTAATCAGTAAAGTTGCCTTCATGATACATGTGACCTTCCTTTCAATAGATGCTATAATAATTATACAACGAGGTGATGCGAATGTCTTTATTTAATCGAAGAAAGAAACCTATAATAGTAACAATCCATGGATTTGGAAGAAATCTAAGTCATGAATTCGATCCATTAGCGAGCTATTTAAAGGCTAAAAAATATGAAGTGATTCAATTTGATATGTATGATTTAAACAATCCAAATGATGCCAACTACAAAGATTGGGTGCAAAGATGTGAAGCCAAATTAAGTCTTGCCATTAAAGAAAATCCCAATGTCATTCTAATTGGATTCTCCATGGGAGGTGTAATCGCCAGTTATTTGGCTAGCATTTATAAAGTGCAATCCTTAATCCTTTGTGCACCGGCCTTTGAATATCTTGACATCAAAAAAGTAACAGGCTTATTTAAAAAATCGGATAAAGAAAAGAAAGGTCCAAGTTCAAAGCAATACCAAGCCTTCACAAAAATTGTTTCTCAATATAAAGAATCTATTTCACAAATTGAATGTCCAATCCTTATGTTGCATGGAACAAGTGATGAAGTGATCGCTCCATCAAGTTCTACTCATGCCTATAAAAAAATTCCGGTCCAAAAGAAACGATTAATATATATTGAAGGTGCCAAGCACAGAATGTTGTATGATGGAAGAATGGAACAGACTGTGTTTACAATCATCGAACAAATGCTTGAAAATAAAATATTCTAAAAAGCTGTCGAATAAGACAGCTTTTTCATTTATTGCCAACTATAAAATATGCTTTATCTAAAGATATTCTAGCATATTTTCATTTGCACCTTTAAGGGCTTTTTTTGTCTTATGATTTGCACCTACAAAGAAAAAAAAGCCTGTATTTCTACAAGCTTAGTCACCAATAATTGAATAAAACTGATCATAAGAAGGTTTTAATACTTCATATACATCTGGCTGAATACGATATTGCGTATAATCACGCAATCTTCCATCCTCTTCTTTTTCAATGACCCTTCTCTCAATCATTTTTTTATTCTTTAATAATCCGCCCTGTTTGACATCTCCCTTATATTCCAAAGGTTCATTATCATTATCTAATAGTTCTTCAAACAAAGCCTTATCCTTTTTATTTAAGGATGTCATAAAATTCCATAAATCTGGAACATTCATCTTTTTCTCTTTCTCTTTCTTAAAAAACATAATTATCACCTATTTTTAATACATTAAAACTTCTCTATTTTACAGCGATGTTCTTTTGTCTTAGAATCATAAGTAATCCCCACTAACAATAAGTTGTTCGTATATTCTTGAATCGATTGAGGATATACTTTTTTCTTGATTTGATCTAATGCACTTTGAACATTACGATTCCATTTTAGCTCCACCAATAAGGCTGGATAATAATCTTTATATTCAGGTTTAGGGATATAAACAAAATCCGCAAATCCTCTTCCTGTTGGCAATTCTCGTATTGGTTTAAAATAATACTTCAAAGTTGATAAATACGCAATCGTTAAAACACTACTCAAACTATTTTCATTATGATATGCAATATTAGAAGCATACGTATTATGAATCTTTTCCATTTGTTGAGCTACAACTTCTGTCTCCATTTGACAAGTTGCTTCTAAAATTGTATCCGATTCCCTTTCAAATTGAATTAAATCATTCCATTTATCTTCTGAAACAGAATTCACAAATTCTTGTCGGATTTCTTCATTTGGAATAAATACCGTCTTATATGTTTGATTGTATCCCAAATATCCTAAATGAACCAATGCCGTTAAGACATCATCCATATTTTTAAATGAAACCATATCATTTTGAAAAGACGTTGTCTGCATCTTCACTTCATTACCACTTAACATTTCTAAAACAGCTTCTTTTAAGCCATCAAAATTCATTTGAATCAAACTATGAATTGATTCATAGCTACTTGTCTGTGCCCAATAACTTTGAAACACACCTAAAGTAAATAAACTCACAACGGCTTTCGGATTATATACATGCTGATGATTTAAGTAATATCCATCATACCATTTCTTGATTCTATCAAAATCTATATTGTATTTATTACTTAATCCTTTTACTTCCCCCTCTGTAAATCCAATAAAAGAAGCCAATGGTCCTGGATTCAACATTGTATATTCATCAAAATTATTCAATGCGGACTGTGTCATCGTTCTTTTGATTGGTAAAATACCTGTTAAATACGCTAATGCGATATAACGAGAAGGTTGTGATCCTTTAAATAATCCTTTTAAGAAATCGATATATTCTTCTAGTAATTTTTTATTATTCGCATTATCACGAATCAATACATCCCACTCATCAATGATTACCACAAAGCGATGGCCTGTTTCATCATTGATTTTAGAAAGTGTACCAGACAAAGAAATAATTCCATTATAGTCAATATTGGAATATTCATTCTGTAATTCATGCATACAACTCTCTTTGATATAATTTACAATATCATTTATATTTTCAACTTGATCTTTACACCATTGTACATCAATATGAATGACATCATATTGATTAAGATACTTTTCAAATGTAGAACATGAAGAAATCGTATATGGATGAAATAATTCTCTAGATTCACATCCCTTTGAATAATAAGCACAAAGCATATCAGCAGTCATGGATTTTCCAAAACGTCTAGGTCTTGAGTTACAAATAAATTTAGCTGTGGTTGAAAGCACACTATTTGTATATTCAATTAAACCCGTTTTATCCACATATATTTTTGAATGAACCGCTTCATTAAAATTCGCATTATCAGGATTTAGAAATATAGCCATACAGATTCCTCCTACACCACTATTATATCAGAAAAAGACTGTAGAATTAAAAAAACGAGATGTTAGTTCATCTCGCCTTACTTCACTCCATGACTTTTTAAATAAGAAGGTATGATTTTTATAAAACAAATGATTGTCACAATACTTGCATAAATATCCGCTGCAGGTTGTGCATAGAAAATATTTGAAACCCCTAAAAAAGCAGGCAATAAACATGTACACCCCAAATACATCAGCTTACGATTTAATGATAAAAATAATGATAATTTTACATTAGATAATCCTGTAATTCCATCCACTAAAACATATTGAATGGACATCATCAAAATACCTAAACAAAAGTTTTTAATAGCCCTATCTGCGATTGGCATGGTCATGGCATCATTAGTAAACATAGCCACAAATACATTGGAGTAGCACATTGAAATAATAAACATAACAAGACAGAATAAAAACGCAAATGAAATCACAATTTTAAATGCTTCTTTGATCTTCTTTAAATTTTGCGAACCAAAATGATACGCAAATATCGGTTGTGTACCCGAACTAATACCAAGTAATGGTCCTGTAATCAATAAGAAATAGCTTTGAGCTACAGTAATAGCCGATATATAAATATCCCCCATATCTCCACCATACTTTTGAAGCATCATATTCATCACTATTAAAATAATTGAATCGGATGCGATAATCAGAAATGGAGAGAATCCAAGTTTTACAATATGCTTCATTTTCTCTATAGATAATTCTTCTTTATGAAGTTTGATTTTCGATTTGAATCTTAAAAAACAAAGCACAAACATACACGATATAAATTGTGCTACAACTGTACCAATGGCTGCTCCAGCCACACCAATTTTAAGTGTACGAATCAAAATAAAGTCAAACATAATATTTGTGATGGCCCCAATACATACACTTAACATCGCAATCGTGGCATAACCCTGTCCTGTAATAAAATAATTCAATCCAATCGACATTAGGGCAAAGAAAGTTCCTAATGTATAAATTGTTAAATAGGTATTGGCATAAGGATAAAGGGCATCACTGCCTCCAAACCAATAGATCAAATTATGTTTTAAAAGAATGAATCCAAGTGTTAAACAAATGGAAAGAACAACCAACATCACAAAGCTATTATATAAAATTTGACTGGCCCTTTTCTCATTCTTTTGACCCAAACACATCGATAGCCAAATCGAACCACCAATACCTACAAGTGTTCCAAAACTCGATAATAAGGTAACGATTGGCCCGCATATTCCAACGGCTGCCAAACATACATTTCCCACTTCTTCAATTTGTCCTACAAACATACGATCGACAATGGAATATAAAATATTCACAAGTTGAGCAATCATACTCGGTATAGCCAACCCCATAACAAGCTTTAACATGGGTGTATTTTCAAAATCATTTTGTCGCATTTTATATTCTATTCTCTTTAATATAATCTCTAGCTTCCATTAAATCTTTGACAATACAAATTGTCTGCTCCTTTTGTACTTCTGTTGGAGCAATCAGATCAGGCACTTGAATACAGTCAATACTAGCCCTATAAGCTGCTTCAACCCCCACACTCGAATCTTCTAATACAATCGCATTTTCTGCTTTTGTGTTCATTTTATGTAAGACACTCAAATAAATTTCTGGATCCGGCTTACGATTTTTGACTTCATCCCCACATAATACATAATCAAAACGATCATATACGCCAACTCGTTTTAATCTTTCTTCTGTAAGCTCTCTTCTTGTCGTTGTGGCAACCGCCTTTTTAATATGATATGCATCCAAAAAATCTAGTATTTCATTTAAGCCTGGTTTAACTGGCACTTCCTTTTCCAACATACCATATCCAATGCGTTCCCATTCTTTAATTACCAATTCTTGAATGTCTTGAGATAAATATCGATCTAACACTTCTTTTTCATCTCTACCACTTTTCCCAATCAATTTTGGAAATAAAGTAGAACCCATATTTTGAATACCATACTTATTACCCGCCTGATCAAAAGCTTCTTTCCATACACTTTCAGTATCTAACATCAACCCATCAACATCAAAAATAACTAATTCTAACATGTGCATCCTCCCATAAAACATGAAGGTATTATAACATGAAAAAAAGAAGCAAAGTTACATTGCTTCTAATATATCGATTACTTCTTTTAAATTCTCACACTGAAGATCAACATATTTCATGTCTTCTTTATTAAATGGGACTTGATCTGGAATCCAAACTCTTCGCATATTTGCATTATACGCCGCACGAATTCCATTTTTACTATCTTCCAGCACTAAACAATTCTCAGGCTTTACTCCCATCTTTTTCGCACACGCCAAAAATAAATCGGGAGCTGGCTTTGAAGCATATGCATCTTTTGATGAAAGCATCAAATCTGCCTTAAAATCAAACCCGCAATTTTTCACTAAACGTTTAATGTGCGGAACACTTGAGCTTGACGCAATGCAAATATTATAATTATTCGATTTTAAATAATCATGCAATTCTTTCAAGCCATATTTATTGGCAGAGCCTGGAATCGCAAAACGTTTCTCGTAATAAGAAACAAATTCATCATCGGCAATTTCCAACATATCCTCTAACCATGGATAGTCCTTATGGTAGATCGAACAATCAAAATGACTTGTGCCTAACATCCCTAAAAAATATTCTCTTGGAAAGTAATGATCGTGTTTTTTACAAATATCTTCAAATACATCAATATAAAGTGTTTCTGTATCAAACATTAATCCGTCCATATCAAAAATTACTGTATTAATCATCGCCGTCATAATTTACAAAATTCTCCGTTTTTGCAGCCGCAATAGCCTTAAATTCCTTTAATAAAGGATGTTGATAAATAGAATGTAAGTCGTTTGAAATAATAAAGCTTAATAGTTGTACAAATGGTAGATATACAAGTGGGCATAATTCACTGGATACAGTATCACTCAAACTCAAAACATGATCATCCATTACTAATTGTGGATTGTTTGAAATTAAATATGCTCGATTGCTGACTTTACGCGTAGCCTTATATACTTGTTCTACACGATGACTTGCCACATCGTTTCCATCAAAGAAAATCACATTGTATTGTGGCGTTAATTGTAAATTCGGACCATGAATATATTCTTCAATTTCGTAGCAGCAACTTGGAATGTGAATGGTTTCCCCCATTTTTAATGCACTTTCAAGTGCTGTTCCATAATTGGCTCCCGCTCCACAACTGTAAACCCAAGACATAGATGAAAATTCTTTATAGTGTAACTGAATAAAGCTTGTAGCCTTACCAATCATTTCTTCATTTAAATGGACAGCTTTTTTTAACTCTTCTAAATATTCACTCTTACCAGAATACGCAATTGCGAATAAATCTAAGAATAGCGCAAGTGAGGAAACACCCTTTGTGACATAGCCAACTAATTCTTCGCCAACACCATATTCAATCACAACATCCGCAACATCTTTTACATCACTATTTTTATTTCCTGTTAAACAAATCGCTCTACATTGTTTTTTCTTAATAATTTTTAATGCTTCAATTGCATTTGTACTTAAACCACTCTGTGTAACCACTAAGACTAAGTCGTTTTCTTTAATATCATTTTCATAATACGTAAATGTATATGGAGTAATGATTCTAACTTCTAAACCACTCACTTTTTCCACAAAACTTCGAGCACAATAACATGCATTATGACTTGATCCAGAAGCCACAAGTAAAATACGTTTGATTTCTTTTTGTTGCACTTCCTCCATCAATGGTTCAACCAATGCAGTGTATTGTTCAATATTTGTTCTTAATACGCCCGGTGTTTCTTTCACATAATCAAGCATTGTTAATTTTTCCATATGTACCTGGTATATTGTAATTGACCCATCTAGCTGGTCATTTACAACATACATCTCCT
>NZ_JAJDMK010000083.1:0-8867 GCF_020593575.1 Holdemanella sp. DFI.5.55 | reverse complement strand
ATTTTTAAATTATTTATCGAACATATGTATATCTAATTCATCTCATGACTAAAGTCACGAGTGTTCTCAGATTGCATTATAAAAGAACAGACTATTTTTTAGCCTGTTCTACAATTTCATTGATTCTTTCTAAGACAGGTTCAAAACCTGTTTTTTCTGTACTACTGATACCGAAAATATTCTTCATTGGCAAATGTAGCTGTTGAGAAATATCTTTCAACGCACGAACACGTTTTGTCTTAGGAATCTTGTCAACTTTTGTAGCTACAATAACGATTTGAATTCCAAGACTTTGAATCATTTCGATCATATCTAAATCATCATGCGTGGCGCCATGTCTTGCATCGACAAGTTGTACAACACAACAAATCTGCTCTCTTTGGTTAAAGTATGTATCCATCATTTTACCCATCTTGATCAGCATTTGTTTAGACATTTTCGCATAACCATATCCAGGAACATCCACTAACATCCAAGTATCATCAATCTTAAAGAAATTGATTAAACGTGTTTTACCTGGTGTATTTCCTACATAGGCAAGTTTTTTCTTATTAGTCAATGCATTAATAAAGCTTGATTTTCCAACGTTACTACGTCCAACGACTACAACTTCTGGTAAATCAGATTCTGGCCATTGTTCTTTTTCAACAGCACTAATCACAAATTCACTGATCATACTATTTTACCAATGCGTTATGTAACACTTGAGATACATTTGAACAAGGAATAAAAGTAACTGCATCTTTTACTTCTTGAGGTATATCATCTAAGTCTTTTACATTTTCTTTTGGAATCAAGATCGTATCAATTCCAGAACGATGTGCTGCCAATGATTTTTCTTTCAATCCACCAATAGGAAGAACATTTCCTCTAAGTGTAACTTCACCAGTCATAGCTAAATTCGCCTTAACTGGAATATTAGAGAAACAAGATACCAATGCCGTTGTCATTGTAACACCAGCACTTGGTCCATCTTTAGGAACCGCACCTTCTGGTACGTGAATATGTACATCATTTTCTTCAAACAATTTAGGATCAATTTTGAATTCATTTGCATGCGTACGAACATAGTCTAGCGCAATACTAGCACTTTCCTTCATGACATCACCTAATTGTCCAGTAAGAACAAGTCTTCCTTTACCTGTAAAGCGAGTTGCCTCGATTTGAAGGATATCCCCACCAAAACTTGTATAGGCAAGTCCCGTTACAGTTCCAACTTGATCTTTCTTTTCTTTTTTACCATAATCAACTTTTTCATTACCCAACCACTCATGAACTAATTTTTTAGTCAATTTAATGCTACGTTTGTTGTTTTTTAAGATAGCCAATACTGTTTTACGGCAAATTGTCGCAATTGTACGCTCTAAAGAACGAACTCCCGCTTCACGAGTATAGTAACGAATTAAATATAGTAACATATCATCATCAATTTTTAACTGAGACGCTTTTAAACCATTTAATTCTATTTGTTTAGGAACTAAGTGATCCTTGGCAATATGAACCTTTTCTGCATCTGTATAGCTTGATAATTCGATAATTTCCAAACGATCTCTTAATGCAGGTGGAATATTTTCTAAATAGTTTGCCGTCGCGATAAACAACACTTTTGATAAATCATAAGGCTCTTCAATATAGTGATCTGAGAATACTGAATTTTGTTCAGGATCCAATACTTCAAGCATTGCACTTGATGGATCTCCCTTATAATCACTTGCCATTTTATCAATTTCATCAATCAAGAATACTGGATTCGTAACGCCTGCCTTTTTCATACCTTGAATGATACGTCCAGGTAAAGCTCCTAAATATGTTCTTCTGTGACCACGAATCTCTGCTTCATCGCGAACACCACCAAGTGACATTTTCACAAATTTACGATCTAAAGCTCTAGCAACACTTTTTACCAAAGACGTTTTACCAACTCCTGGAGGACCTACCAAACAAATAATTGGTGCATTCAATGAATTTGTCATTTGTTTAACAGCCAAATACTCTAGAATACGTTCTTTTACTTTTTCTAGACCATAGTGATCTGCGTTTAAAATAGCTTCAGCTTCATTTAAATCTTCATTGTCCTTCGTTTCTTGCCACCAAGGAAGATCCATTAACCAATCAATATAAGATTTAATGACACCTGTTTCTCCACTTGCCATAGGTAGCATTTCATAACGACTCACTTCGTCCGATACCTTTTTCTTAATGTAGTCTGGGTATGGATTTTCAGCTAAACGCTTACGAATCTTAGCCGCATCTTCATCTTGGGCAACTGTATCCCCTAATTCTTCACGAATGACATTCATCTTTTCACGAAGATAGTAATCTTTTTGTCCTTGATCAATTCTTTCTTTGACAGTTTCGTTGATTTGTTGTTCAACTTCACTCATCTTTTTCTCTTTAGCCATATCTTGAAGCAACATCATTAGACGATCATTCACCCCTAATGTTTCAAGATACTGTTGTTTTCTTTCAATATCTAAAGGCAATCCTTGAACAGCTTTATCACTTAAGAATTCACCGCCCATACCCTTTGAAATTTCCATAACAATTTCTTTAGTCACAAAACGATCTTGTCCTTGCATACGATCAAGTTCATCTGCAATCATACGAATCAAAGCTTCTTCTTCGACAGCGTCCTGCTTTTCGCTTTCAAGAATTTCAACTTCGGCTAAATCACTTAGGCTTCCATTGATCCAATTATTTAGCTTAACACGCTTAATTCCACGAAACTTTACACGTAAAAAGTTATCAAAACGACGAATATGACGAACTTCGCATAAAGTTCCTACAGGATATATATCTTCTTTTCCAGGATTTTCTTTTTCAAGTTCTTTTTGAGAAAATAAACAAATCTTTTTATCATAATTATCCTGCGCATTTTCAACAGCATGTACAGAAGTATCTCTACCTACATCAATCACAATTTCTTGATTTGGATATAGGACAACCCCTCTGGTACAAACTAAAGGATAGGTATTTAATTCCATACGAAAACCTCCTTATATTAAATATGGAAAAAGACGCTAAGCGTCTTTTTTCTTTTACATTATACTACTTTACAGAAGTTTTAATGAAGTCTAATGCTTTTTGATTTGCTAAATCTGCTTTAATACTTTCTGGAGAAATCAATGATTTGATTTTTTCTACTTCCATGTTATACATTTCAGACATTGTAGTAAATTCTTTTTCTACATCTTCATCACTAGCTTCAATGCTTTCAGCTTTAACGATAGCTTCTAATACTAACTGAGTTTTAACACGAGCTGCAGCTTCTGGACTCATTTGAGCACGGATTGCTTCTTCAGTTTGGTGAGTTGCTTCTAAGAATTGTTTAGCAGTGAATCCAGATTGTTGCATACGACCTTCGAATTCTTTGTACATACGATCAACTTCAGCATCGATCATTACTGCAGGGATTTCAACATTAGCGTTGTCACAAACTTTTCCTAACAATTCATTTGTGAAGTTTTCTTCAGCTTCTCTTTCTTTTTGAGCAGTTAAATCAGTTTTTACTTTTTCTTTGTAAGCATCTACTGTTTCAACATTTTCAATTTTTAATTTTTTGATTAATTCATCATTTAATTCAGGAAGATCTTTATATTTTACTTCGTGAACTGTGCAGTGGAAAGTTGCAGGTTGACCAGCAAGTTCAGCTGCTTGGTAGTTTTCAGGGAAAGTAACTTCAACGTCTTTTTCTTCACCTTTCTTAACTCCAACTAATTGTTCTTCAAAACCTGGAATGAATGATCCTGAACCAAGTTCTAATGGATAGTTTTCTCCAGATCCACCTTCAAATGCTACACCATCTTTTGTTCCAACAAAATCGATAACTACTTGATCACCTAATTGAGCAGCATCGTCATCTTCACGAACAACCCAGTCAGCATAACGATCTTGAACACGTTTAACTTCGTTTTCAACATCTTCTTCTGTAACTTCTACATCCGCTTTTTTGATATCTAATCCTTTGTATTCACCTAAAGTTACTTCAGGAAGTACTGTACATGTAAATACTAATACGGCTTTTTCATCATCAGCTTCTTTAACATCTAAAGTAGGACGAGCTACTAAATCGATGTTGTGTTCTTTGATTCCTTCTGATAATGCTTCATTAGCTACTTCTTCACTAGCCATATCATATAATGCTTTTGAAGAAAGTTGTTTTTTAACTAAAGCATCAGGAATTTGTCCTTGACGGAATCCTTTCAAATTCATGTGAGATTTAGCATAGTTTAATGCTTTTTTCTGTGCTTTTTTCCAAGCTTCACCTTCTACTGTTACTTCTAATTCACCAGTAGAATTTTCTTTCAAAGTCCAAGTACTAGTCATTGTTTTCTCCTCGCTTTTCAATGGATAACTCAATATCCTCAATTCTTTCAAGACCTTGTTTTTTAACAAAACCAGGCCATTCATCGGATTTCTGCATTGCATCATACACAAGTCTACAAATACCTTTCGCAAGCTGGTAAGGATCTTTGTCTTCTTGATCGAATGGTCTTTCATATAAAACTAACTGCATCAAAAGGGACATACAAAATTGAATCATAGTAGGATCCTCATTTGTAAACCAACTTTCGAATAATGAGCTAGCCTCACTGATTGACTGATCTTGCTCCATAGGTAAAATAGCACTTGGTATAAACGTAATGTTCAACCCGGATTTTATCAAATCAAACGGATCATCAATTTTCTGCTCCATTAAAGCTTCAATCAATGTACCCTTATATTCATCAGGTAAATCTGAATCTAGTAATTCCTGAACTTCATCATGACACATTCTTAGATTCATGTTTTCTAAAATAGAAATCGCATAGATTTTTTGTTCTAGAGTACCATGAACATAATCCTGTAACTTACTGAAATCCATACTCTTACTCTTCTGTTCCAAATATGGTTTACATTCAGACTTATAATATTCCAATAACTCCAATGCATCCTTTGGAACATAAGGCATGTTCAGTTCCTGACAAATCAATTCGTACGCCTGGGCATAACTTTTTTCATCTATCTCTTTTTTTATTTCTTCGATTAAAGAATGATAATATGCGTTCACTTATACCTCCATGCGAAACATTAGTATTCTACCATAAATATCGATAATAATCAATTCTACGCATTTCTAAAATACAGAATCCGTAGAATGTCATTTAAAGAAAAAAACTCTCCTTTTACAGAGAATTTGTTTTCCTACTTTTTTCTAATTCATTTAACTTCTTGAATTCAACTAAAATACAAATAACCGATACTACAAAGGCTACAAAATCCGCAATGGGAGCCGCGTATAAGATTCCATTCAACCCAAAAAATTTAGGTAAAATCAAAACAAGTGGAATCAAAAATAATACTTGTCTAGTCATAGACAAAAACATTCCTAAATATGCTTTTTTAATTGACGAAAAGAAGCTAGACGATAACATCTGTACTCCATCAATACATACTAGCATTAGATAGATTCGCATAAACATTGTCGCAAATTCAAAATAGTTCGCATCCCCTGATCCAAATATTGATAATACAGTACTTGTGCAGAATTGAAATAAGGCCCAACCAATAAATGAAACAACCAAATTTGCACTTATCGCAAGCTTGAACGTCTTTTTAACACGCTCATATTTTTGCGCTCCATAATTAAATCCAATGATTGGCTGCATACCTTGCGAAATACCAATGATGATAGCTAATAATATCGCATTGGTTTTCATCACAATGCCACATGCAGCTAAAGGAATATCACTACCAAACTTAGTAAACTGTCCATAATACGTCAATGAATTATTTAATACGATTTGCACAAACAAAATCGCAATCTGATTTAGTGAAGCACTCATTCCAATGGTTGCCATTTCCTTTGTATCCTTCAAAGAAATACGTAAACTCTTTTTATTAAATTCAATGTGTTGAAAACTCTTAATATACCAGGCAGCAATAAAAAATGAAATCACTTGACCAGCTACTGTAGCAATGGCAGCTCCAGCGACACCCATATGAAACCCAAAAATAAACAAAGGATCTAATATAGTATTCACAACAGCACCCGCAACCATACATATCATTGAATATTTTGGTGACCCGTCTGCACGAATCAAGTTACTAATCACATTTGTCGTAATCAAAAACGGAACACCCAAAGTTGTAATTCGTGTATATTCAAGTGCCAAAGGCATAATTGTACTTGTAGCCCCGAACGATTTTAATAGTGGTTCAAGGAATACAAGTACTAAAACAACATAGATTACTGAGCAAAGAACAGACATACTAATACCATTCCCAGCAATACTACTTGATCGTTCTGGCTTCTTTTCACCTAGATATAAACTAAATAAACTTGCTGAACCAATCCCAATCAACAATGCAATCGCAAGTGCAATTGTTGTCAATGGAAAAGCTACATTGGTTGCCGCATTTCCTAGAAAACCAACACCTTGACCAATAAAGATTTGATCCACAATGTTATATAGTGACGATACAAGCATTGAGATAATACTTGGTATCGCAAACTTTTTTAATAATGATGACTCTTTTTCATACCCTAATGGATTTTGCATACTAATTCAATTCCCTCTTTCTAAACTGTGCAATTAAATGCTTATTCCCCATTGAATGCTCACGAATGACATTTAACTCATTTCCTCTTTCATCAAACCAACCCACAAATTCATATCCTGGCTTTGTTGCCGGCAACAAATGAATCGTATCCGAAAAATACGTATATGACTTTGGATTTCTTCGACTACTTAGTCCACCATTTAAATCATATGTAATCTTATATTGACTTACTTGCCAATGAGCATATAAAGTACAAGACTCATGAATGGGTTCATCCAAGTTATAACGCCAACGATAATCACAATCCCAGAACCATCCATCAAAGGTATATCCAACTCGAACTGGCGGCTTTAAATCCTCCAATAAACCATGTTCATCCGTACATACATCCATATAATTGGCTCCACCACACGTTTCAAAGTGGATAACTGGACATTCTTTATAAATAGCTGTCAATATAACAGGTTCATGAATGCCTGCTGGTACACTCGTTATAATTTCACCATTCAACTGCCAACCTACAAACATAACGCCCTTCTTAAATGCCGGATACAACAATAATTCTTCCGATTCAATGCATGTATATCTTGGATTACGACGCGACATAACTCCGCCGTCCACATCATATTCAATGGGATACCAAATAGGAATCCATTTATCATATAAAGTCACAGAATGAGGAAGCACCCCACCTGGATTTAATCTTTTTGTACACTCTTTATCTATATACCAACCAACAAATTGGTAACCTTCTCTTTTTTCACTCATCAAATATCACCTGCCCATTATTTTATCACAAATAGAAAAACTTCTAGGAAAATTTCTAGAAGTTATTCAAATAATTATATAAACTATTCCCAAAAGTCATTTCCATAAGTTCACTTGCGATTTCTTTACTTTGAATCCGCATAATATGATCTTCTACATCTTGTTTACCTAATAAATTTATATTTCCATACCATACAATTTCCTGATCAATAATCGCAAAATGTTCACAATTATCTTCTGCCGATTTTAGATAAAAACCAGATTGTCTCATTTCCTCTAACAACTGCATTCTATAATTTGAACTTCCAAACCTGATTTTATCTGGCATCCAAGAAACTATAGTTACTTCAACTCCACTTTCCATCTTTTCTTTGATCAATTTAGTAAATTCTACAACTCTATCGCCAGATAATGAAGGACTGGATACAATAATATTCTTATTAGCACACAATAAATCTTGACTATACATATCATAATAATTACTTGCATCAAATATAGATTGAGAAATTTGCGATTCACTTTTTATGCCGTTAGTATCTGAAATTAATTCATAACCTGATTTTTTATAGGCCTTTAATCTTTTTCCATACATTCGATCAAACATCGGAATATGGACATCTACATAATCATATACAAGTATTGTATCTTTTTTATCATATAGTCGATGAATTCTTCCTGTAAATTGTTCTATAACACTACTACTAGCTACAGGCATTGCTAGAAACAAAGTATCCAACCTATCAAGGTCAAATCCTTCTCCAACGAGCGATCCTGTCGCAATTAATATCATAGTTTTATCTTCAGGTACGCTTTTCATTAATTCAATAATACGATTATTTTCTTTTTTTGATTGACTTCCTATCAACAAGAAAACAAAATCTGCCACACCTTCTAATTGTTGATATAGCTTCTTACAATGATTTACATATTTAGACAAAACCACAGGCGTACGATTTTTTTGAATACAATCTTTTATATCCTGAACAGTCATTTGATCTCGCAAATCATTATCTCGTAATATTGAGTATGCTTCATTGGGATTCTTTTCATCTTTCATTATTCCTCTTGGTGCAACCACATGTGTAAACCGAGGATATAACAAACGAGGAATCCCTTGTTGTTTTGCTTGTTCTTTTGCGGAATATTTATGTCGTATTGGACCAATAAGCATAAAATTCATCTTATCCAATTGGTCCGTTCGATCAACGGCTGTAACACCATACACATACTTAGCTTTAATTTCTTTTAAAACAGCACTTTCTGTATTTGAAGCCGCATGATGACATTCATCCACAATGATCATGCCATACTCATTCAACAGTTTATGAAATTTTCCCTTTTTACATATAGAACCAGCCATTGCGATATCAATTATACCTGTCATAGAATCATGAGATCCCTGTAAAGTACCTATCAATGATTTTCTCTTTTTGATCAACCCCTTTGGTGTCGTATATTCAGGTAACTCTTCATTTATATCCAAAAATTTCTGCTGCTTATCTGGTACTACGTCAAGAAAAAGGACTCATAAAATAGATAAATTTTAAATTCTAATG
>NZ_JAJDMK010000082.1:0-9002 GCF_020593575.1 Holdemanella sp. DFI.5.55 | reverse complement strand
CTACAATAATTTAAAGCCGGTATTTTCACATAACCCTACACTATTTTAGAGCGCCCTAACTTTTACGCTTCTGTTTTTTCTTCTTCTGTTTTAGGTTTTGGAAGTAAAGCTTTTGCACTTACATTGATACGACCCTTATTGTCGATTTCTGTAACCTTAACATCGATGATATCGCCAAGTTTTAACACGTCTTCTACTTTATCTACACGGTGGTGAGAAATCTTAGAAATGTGTAATAAACCATCTGTATTACCAAACAAGTTCACGAAAGCACCGAATTTTTCAAGACGAACAACTTTAGCTGCATATACATCTCCAACTTTGGCAACACGTACGATGTCACTAATCATTTGTTTCGCCTTTTCGATTGTATCGTAATCATTGTGGTAGATGACTACTTTTCCATCATCATCAATATCAATTTTTACATTGTCACATTGTGCAATGATTTCGTTGATCATTTTTCCACCAGGTCCGATTACATCTTTAATCTTATCTGGATCAATGTTCATCATCGCAATCTTAGGTGCATATGGACTCAATTGTTCTCTTGGACTTGAGATACATGCCAACATGTTATCTAAGATTTCTAAACGTGCCTTGTGAGCTTGTGCCAATGCTTCTTCGAAGATATTTTTAGTAATACCTGTTACTTTGATATCCATCTGTAAAGCTGTGATACCATTTTTCGTTCCGGCAACCTTAAAGTCCATATCTCCAAAGTGATCTTCCATACCTTGGATATCTGTTAAAACAGTATATTTACCTGAATTATCATCCATGATCAATCCCATCGCAATTCCCGCAACAGGTGCTTTGATTGGAACACCAGCAGCCATTAAAGACATTGTTCCTGCACAAATACTTGCCTGAGAACTAGATCCGTTACTTTCCATAACATCCGCTACTGTACGAATTGTATATGGGAATTCATCTACACTTGGTAACACTTGAGCTAAAGCTCTTTCACCTAAGGCACCATGGCCAATTTCACGACGTCCTGGATTTCCCATACGTCCAGTTTCACCAACACAATATGGTGGGAAGTTATAGTGGTGCATGAAACGTTTTGAATCGACAACAGTTAAGTCATCGATAATCTGGTTGTCATTTAATGCACCCAATGTAGTTGTAGATAATACCTGTGTTTCTCCACGCGTAAATAAAGCCGAACCATGAACACGAGGAAGTAAATCCACTTGTGAGTTCAATGGACGGATTTCATCGATTTGACGGCCATCTGGACGTACTTTGTCTTCAATGATCAAACGACGTACTTCGTCTGCTTCAATACCACGACAGATTTCACGAGCTTGTTTCACCGCATTGTTTTGATCTTTTTCAGATTCATATTCTTTGTTTGCGATCATTTGGGCTGCTTCATCTGTTAAATCATCAATTTTTCCGTAACGCTCTAATTTTTCTTTAATCGATACAGCTGCACGAATTTGTGCTTCAAAGTTTGCACGAACTTCACTATTGATTGTTTCATCTACAGCATACAATTCAATTTCACGTTTTTCTTTACCACAAGCGGCTACGATTTCTTCTTGGAATGCACATAATTTTTTGATTTGTTCATGTCCAAACATCAATGCCGCAAGCATATCTTCTTCGCTAACTTCTTTAGCACCAGCTTCAACCATGTTTAAAGCTTGTGCAGTACCCGCAACAGTTAAATCGATATCACTTTCTTCCATTTGAGCCACTGTAGGGTTGGCAACCAATTCTCCATTGATACGTCCAACTTTAACACCTGCGATTGGTCCATTGAATGGAATATCTGAAATACATAATGCCAATGAAGCACCAAACATAGCTGCCATTTCAGGACTTGCATCTTGATCTACACTTAATACCGTGTTGACAACCTGTACTTCATTACGGAATCCTTCCGCAAATAAAGGGCGGATTGGACGGTCGATCATACGCGCTGTTAATGTCGCATGTTCGCTTGGTCTTCCTTCACGACGTAAAAATCCTCCTGGAATTTTTCCAACAGAATATAATTTTTCTTCAAAACTTACTGTCAAAGGGAAAAAGTCAATCCCTTCTTTTGCCTGGTTTGATGCACATGCAGTTGATAAAGTCACCGTATCTCCATAACGGATAATAACGGCTCCATCAGCCTGTTTTGCGATTTCACCAGTTTCTACTGTGATCCCCCGACCACAAAAATCTAAATGAAACTCTTGTTTCGCCATTTTTTCACCTCAATCATACTTTTATATTCTATCAAATAAATGCATAAAAAAAAAGTAATCTTTTCGATTACTTTCTTAAACCTAATTTAGCGATCAATGCTTTGTAACGGTCTAAATCTTTACCCTTCAAGTAAGCTAACAATTTTTTACGACGACCAACTTTTTTCATCAATCCACGTTGTGAGTGGTAATCGTGTTTGTGTTCTTTGAAGTGTTCAGTTAAACGGTTGATTTCTTCAGTCAATACAGCGATTTGAACTTCAGGAGAACCTGTGTCACCTTCGTGTACTGCATACTCTTGCATAATTGCTTGTTTTTCAGATTTTAATAACATTTTTCTTCCTCCATGTATATTAGTCCTTTTCTACCGAGCGAAAGGTTGGAAGTTTCCAGACTCTCAGTACAAAAGCTATTAAATGATATCATTCTATCATCATAAAATCAACTAGAATCGTATTTAATATTTCAAGTCCAGCATCATTTAAATAGATACATTCCCCTTCAAAACAAAAATACTCATGATACGTATCTAATACAGTGGCATAATGATTTTTAAAATCATTCTGATATTTCAAATTCCATTCTCTTATATTCAATCCAAACTTTGTACGCAACGCCATCATGATCGCATCCATACCTCGTTCAGATAGTGGTTCAGGAATATATGTAGAACAAGGACCCTCCAAACAATACTGCTTTAAACTTGTCGTATTATCATAACGAATGCCATCAATTCTTCCACTTGCGCCACAGCCAAAGCCATAGAAGTCTTTATCTTGCCAATAGGCTAAATTGTGTTTGGAATAATAGCCTGGCTTACAAAAGCTAGAAATCTCATAATGAATATACCCAGCTGCTTCAAGTGTTTTCGTAATGTATTCAAACATATCCGCTTCAAGATCTGGATCACAAGACTTTACGCCTGTCTTTCCAAATATTGAATTTTCTTCAACCTGTAAAGAATAGATGGATAAGTGTGGTATAGCTAAACTTAAAAATGTGGAAATATCTCTTTTCACATCTTCCATTGTTTGATTTGGAAGTCCAAAAATTAAATCAATGGAGAAATTATGAATTCCACTTTCTTGAATCCATCGAATCACTTTCTTAGCCTGATTGGATGTATGTCTTCTTCGACAGACTTTTAATAGATCATCATCAAAGCTTTGTACACCCAAACTAATACGGTTGACTCCCAAAGAAACATAAGATGCTAGTTTTTCTTCATCTAAGGATTCGGGATTGCATTCTACAGTAAATTCATCAATACTTGATGGAAAGCAATTTCTTATCGATGCAAAATCATCCAAACTCAATACACTTGGTGTGCCCCCACCAAAATAAAGAGTATGAAGATTTGAAATCTTATACTCTTGAATTTCTTGTATTAACTTTTCTTTCCAACTTGAAAAGAATTGTTCATTTTTTTGAATACGGACAAAATCACAATACGCACATATCGAATCACAGAACGGAATATGTACATAGGCTGATGGTACCATTAGTCGTCATCCATACTTAAAACGGCCATGAAGGCTTCTTGAGGAATCTCTACCGATCCAACCATCTTCATACGTTTCTTTCCTTCTTTTTGTTTCTCTAACAATTTCTTTTTACGCGAGATATCTCCGCCATAACATTTTGCCAATACGTTTTTACGCAATGCCTTAATGTTTGTACGTGCAATGATCTTTCCACCAATGGCTGCCTGCACAGGAATTTCAAATTGCTGCTTAGGAATCAAGTCTTTTAATTTTACGGCCATCGCATTACCGCGGTTGTACGCAAAATCTCTAAAGACAATCGTAGATAGGGCATCGACGATCTGTCCATTTAATAAAATATCCATCTTTACTAGACTGCTTGTACGGTATCCACTAAATTCATAGTCAAAACTAGCATATCCTTTTGTACAAGATTTCATCTTATCAAAGAAATCATAAATAATTTCACTTAATGGCATTTGGTAAACCATCATCATACGAACATCATCTAAAACTTGAAGGTCTACATATTCACCACGTTTTTTCTGACAAAGATCCATCATCGGACCCACAAATTCTTTTGGCACCATGATGTCACACTTCACATATGGTTCCTCAATATGATCCACTTTTTGAGGTTCTGGTAAAGCCGATGGGTTATCAATTTCTTCCATAGTACCATCTGTTTTATAGACATGATAAATTACGGAAGGACTTGTTGCGATCAAACTAAGATTGTATTCACGCTCTAAACGCTCTTCAACTACGTCCATATGTAATAAGCCTAAGAATCCGCATCGGAATCCAAACCCTAAAGCTTGTGATGTTTCCGGTTCATAGTGTAGAGCCGCATCGTTTAATTTTAATTTGGACAATGCTTCTTTTAAGTCGTCATAACGCGCATTGTCTACAGGATACAAACCACAATATACCATTGGATGCATTTCACGATATCCAGATAGTGGCTCACTTGCAGGATTGGATGCAACTGTAATCGTATCACCGACACGAACATCTTCAATGTTTTTAATGGCTGCACTGACCCATCCTACATCTCCACAGTTCAACTGGTCTTCCACAACTTCTTTTGGTGTACGAACACCCACTTCTGTGACTTCATATTCAGCGCCGGTTGCCATAAAGCGAATCTTATCTTTTGGTTTGATTGTTCCATTCTTTACCGATACAAACGCAATGATTCCACGATAGGAATCATAGAAAGAGTCAAAGACTAAAGCTTGTGTTGGTGCTTCTTTATCCCCTTTTGGACTTGGTAATTTATGCACGATTTCTTCTAGCACTTTATCCACATTCAATCCCGATTTAGCACTGATTTCAACCGCTTCACTACAATCTAATCCAATCAAGTCTTCAATTTCTTTTTTTACAACTTCCGGTTGGGCACTAGGAAGATCCACCTTATTTAATACAGGCAAGATTTCCAAGTCGTTTTCTAATGCCAAATATACATTAGCTAAAGTCTGTGCTTGTACGCCTTGAGCTGCATCGACAACTAAGATAGCCCCATCACAAGCCGCTAAAGAGCGAGACACTTCATATGTAAAGTCGACATGGCCTGGTGTATCAATAAGATGGAACAAATAGTCTTGTCCATTTTTGGCATGATATACAAGCTGTACGGCATTTAATTTAATGGTGATACCACGCTCTCTTTCTAGATCCATTGAATCTAGAATCTGATCTTTCATTTCACGCTTTTCTACCGTATCTGTAAGTTCTAAGATACGATCGGCTAACGTACTTTTTCCGTGGTCAATATGTGCAATGATGCAAAAATTTCGAACATTCTTTTGATCCATAGATTTCCCCCTACTCTACAATATTTCCTACTAAGTTACGACCCTGTCCATTAAAGAAGCTTGCACAATCCATGACTGGCTTTCCTTCCATTTGACAAGTTTCAATCACAAGTGTACCTGTATGAAGTCCAATACCTAGCTTGTTTTTACCAATCTTGACTAAAGAGGCAAACGAATTCTCTTCATTTAAATAACTTGCCTTTAAGATTTTAAATTTCTTTCCTTTTAATAATACATAAGCACCTGGTGCATCTGAAAAAGCACGAATTTGATTCAAGATGTGTTCATCATCCTGATTTAAATCAATATGCTCTTCTTCTTTGGATAAGACAGGAGAGAATACAACTTGACTCTCATCTTGTTCGACATAGACCGCCTTACCTGAACAAATCTCTTCAAAATGAGAAAGCAATAATTCTCCAGCACAAATGGCCATTTTATCAAATAAAGATGTAGAATTGTCTTCAGGCAATATTTCAATTTCCTTTTGAGCTAAAACAGGTCCCGCATCCATTTTAGGTGCCATTTTCATCAATGACATTCCACTTACTTTATCACCATTCCAAATAGCTCTTTGGATAGGGGCTCCCCCTCTATATTTAGGAAGCAAAGAACCGTGAAGGTTCACACAACCATACTTTGGAAGATCCAAGACTTCCTTAGGAACAATTTGTCCATAAGCACATGTCACAATTAAATCAGGGGCAAAATCAAGAATCGTTTGATAGTCTGACTTAATTTTAACAGGCTGAAATACAGGAATGTCATATTCTAAAGCCACTTCTTTGACTTCTGAATAGACTAGCTGTTGTTTTCTACCCTTTTTCTTATCCGGCTGTGTTACCACCAAGCCTACATGTATATCGTTTTCTAACATTGTTTTTAATACGACACTAGCAATTTTGGGTGTTCCCATAAAAATAATGCGTCTATTTTCCATAATATCACTCCAATACTAGAGTATTATAGCGTATTTTTTTGAAGTTGTGTTGCAATAAATCAGAAATTTTGCTATAATCCATTTGCAATTTATGTCAGGAGGTGCACTTCATGCCACAGATTAAATCTCAAAAGAAACGTGTTAAAACAAATAACAAGGCTCACAAATTAGTCGTATCTAAAAAATCAGCATTGAAATCAAGTATTAAAGCTGTATTAGCAGCTGTTGATGCTAAAGATAAAGAAGCTGCTGTAGCAGCTTACAACGACTGTAGTTCAAAATTGGACAAAGCCGTAGCTAAAGGTATTCACCACAAAAACTACGCTAGCCGTCAAAAAGCACGTTTAGCAAAAGCTATTAACGAAATCGCGTAATGAAGGATTAAGAAGTCATATGACTTCTTTTTTTGTACCCTGTCTCAATCGGATGATCTTTTTTATTTTCTATCAAAAGAGTGATCTTTACCGCAAAAGATCATTCTTTATCTTTTAAACATTAGCTTTATCGACATGCAGTTAATACACTTGAGTAATTTACATCACATCAACATATCATCCATGATATTATCTATTTTTTCTCTTTCAATACTATTCTCTAAATACGATATTTTTTTCTTAAATAAATGCTTTGTGCTTCAAGAACCTTATCTCAGCAAAAACGGAAACATGATTTATAAAAGTCAATCTGCTTCTGATACGCAGGTACAAAACTATTAACGCCGCTCCAATGGCTTGGCACAAGTTTTAATTGTTTAAAAGTATCATAATCTTGGTTTGTATCAATAAATGCTTTGATAGCAATAATTCTTATATCATCATCCAGTTCGCATTTACCTTCAAATATATCTTTGATACAATCATTAAATGCATTATCTTCTACAATTAACTTTATCCATTGTTATTGCCTCTGGCTGGCAGCAGAACTATTATCCTCTCTATTCACCAACAACTCTTTGAATATATTCCCAAACGTCCATATATACAAATCTTCTTTCAACAGATTGTAAAGTATTGACACAAAATCTAAATCGCCCTTAAATAATTCATTCAATTTTTCTAACAAATATGTTCAAATATCAAATAGATTCGATAAATAAGATCCAATAATTAGTGGATTAGAACTATAATTTAAAACAAAATATAAGCATATTTTTCTATATATATCAGGCTCAATGCTTAGAAATTTATCCAACACCTTTATATTTCTATACTTAGCAACTTTTTCAACATTCGCGACATCATCTTTTAAAAAAATTATAAACTCATGCAACATGTTTTCATTCACTTTTTATTCTGGCAATGTATCAAAGAAAATATAACGCCAATACATCTTTTGAGGAAATTGAGCTTCTTTAACGGACTCAAAAAATTGTTATGAATCAGTTTTCCTATTCAACACATGTAATATTTTTGTAGGATGAACATCTAGATTAGGACCACATCTCATAAACTCGTCTAAGAATACTTTTAATTTTTCTACATCAAACTGATTAACAATAAGATTAATTCCTTCGTTACTATAAAAATCATTCCGATTTTTGGTTATATCAGTAAATAAGTGATTTGCTGTTTGTACAAAATTTTTAATTTTTGATGTGGAAAGACTTTTTCTATATTGTTTTATCGCTTCTTTTCTAGTTTCATCATATTCCATATTTGAATTTTGATAATTGAATGTAAGTAATTGATGCAGTTCCCATAAATCTCCATGCAACATTGAGTCCCATTTTTCATCGATTGAAAGACTAAGTTTATTTATGTTATTAGACAAACAATTAATCAATTCAAAAAAAATCAATATCATCACAACATATCTCTGAGAGCAACTTTTCAACATATTCACAATATCCCTTTACTAATTCAATATCGACATCTCCATAAAGGTGGTTTGCGTAATCATATAAAAAATTCATAACTCTCTTTTTTAATAATTTATTATTCGCTAAGATCAACATTATATCCCAACAAACGCTTCGATATTCTTTCAATCCTTCAGAATATGTGACATTGAAATTGCAAAATTTTATTGTATTGTTTCTGCCCATTTCAATTGGTTGAAAGTTAAAGCCCAACGAATATGAAGCCATTTCAAACCAACTATCATTGCGATTTGATTCCCATTCTCAATAGCACTTGCTAAATATTTAGATATTACTACTTCTGTATAATAATCAAAATTAGCAGATTCTACATCAATTCCATAATTGTTTTCAAGCCATGAACAACCACATTTAAGAAACACTTCACTTTTTATGCAATATTCTAAAAGTAGATCCATTACATAATTTAAATAGTTACTGTTATGATATCCAGTCAAAAAATTTAAACCATCTCTATCCAATGATCCTTCGTAAATTTTGAAATCAACACTGGGAGGATTGAAATTTCCCTCCTTTAAATTTTGAAGTTTACTTTTTAAGAACATATAACTATTGGCTTAACAGATACATTGGTGACTTGTTAACATAGCTGACATTAATGATGTCTATTTAAGACTTATTGTATAGGTGTAAACGAAAGAGAGACTACACTTATGACAAGAACTTCAAAATATT
>NZ_JAJDMK010000081.1:0-9220 GCF_020593575.1 Holdemanella sp. DFI.5.55 | reverse complement strand
CCGTATGCCTTAATAGGGCACGTATGGTTTGATAAGGGGCGGCAGAATTTAAACTATGCCGCCTACTTTCTTATGGTATAATTTAATAAATTGGAGGAAATTGATATGAATTCAGAATGGTCATTAGACATATTGTACAAGGGATTTGATGATCCTAAATTTAGTGAAGATCTAACATCTTTTGAAAAGAAGGCAAAAGAATTGGATGAACTTTCAAAGACTTTAAGTCATGAAAATGAAAAGAAAGATCTTCTTCAAATTGTTAAAGTATTAGAAGAGTTTGAATTATTAGAAAAACATTTGAGTTGCTTTGGATCTTTGAGTCAATCCACAAATACGGCGAATGCGAAAGCGGCAGCAGCCATTGATAAAGTAGCTACTATCGCAAGTATAGCCAGTAAGGCTATGGCAGTATTCTCTCGCTATATTGCGGATATGAAGGATTTAAACAGCTATTTAGATTGTCCAGAACTTTGTGAATACAAATATTTTTTAAATGATATTCACGAAAGCGGAAAATATTTGTTAAGTGAAGACGTAGAAGAGACACTTGCAAAAATGAATATTTCTGCAGGTTCTGCTTGGGAGAAGCAACAAAGTCTACTCACAAGTTCATTGGAAGTAGAATATGATGGTAAAAAGTTACCTTTGGCATCGGTTCGTAATCTAGCGTATGATGCAGATAAAGAAGTTCGTAAAGCTGCCTATGAAGCTGAACTTAAAAGTTATGCACCTATTGCGGATGCAGTAAGTTTTTCTTTAAACAACATTAAACTACAAGTGATTACCGAAGCTAAAATGCGTGGCTATACAAGTCCAATGGATATGACGCTACACCAGTCTCATGTATCCCAAAAAACATTAGATGCACTTCTTAGTGCAATGCAGAAATACTTGCCAGTATTCCATAAGTATTTGAAAAGAAAAGCTGAAATGTTAGGGTATGAAAATGGCCTTCCATGGTATGAATTATTTGCGCCAATTGGAAAATCAGCTACGACAAGTTTTACTCCAGAAACTACAAAAGAATATTTGGTTAATCATTTTAGACCATTTTCTGATGACTTGGCCGATATGATGGAAGAAGCTTTTGACAATAACTGGATTGATTTTTATCCACATAAAGGAAAAGTTGGTGGAGCTTTCTGCTGCAATATGCCGTTTGTGAAACAATCACGCGTATTAACTAATTTTGATGGAGGACTTGGTGACGTAGTTACTTTGGCTCATGAACTTGGACATGCATATCATGGATTAAACATTGAAAGTCATAGACCATTAAATTGGGAGTATTCTATGCCAGTTGCAGAAACGGCAAGCACATTCAATGAAAATATCATTATGAATGCAGTGATTGATGAAACAGAGGATAAAGAAGTTAAATTAGGTTTGATTGAAAATCAGCTTCAAGACTTATGTCAGATCATCTGTGATATTTATTCTCGTTACTTATTTGAAAAAGCCGTATTTGACAGAAGAAGTGATGAGTTCTTATTCAAGGATCAGTTGAATGAAATTATGTTGGACGCACAAAAACAAGCTTATGGCGATGGACTTGATCCAAATTGTTTACATCCATATATGTGGGTTTGTAAATCACACTACTATTCTTCAGATCTAAGTTATTATAACTGGCCATATGCTTTTGGTGGATTGTTTGCGCGAGGCTTAGTTGTGAAATATCAAGAGATGGGTAAAGAAAAATTCGTTCCTAAATACAAAGAGATGTTACACACAACAACGGTTGCATCGGTAGAAGATACAGCTAAAGTATTGGGTGTTGATTTAACGGATGAAGCTTTCTGGATTTCTGCATTAGAAACCGCAAAATCAAGAATTGAAGAATTTATCGAATTGTCGAAATAATTACTTGGAAACAAGCAATTATTTCTGCAAAAGTTTACAAATGATGATATAATCTATTGCGTTCGAATTTTTTCAAGGAGAGATTTAATGAGTACAGAAATGTTGATGAAAAATAGAGAACGTTTTATTAAAAACGTAAACAGTAATGAGAATGGTGCAGCCGCCCTTTCTTTAAGATTATTTTGTTACGCTAGATTTATGGCAGTAAAAAACCCGTATGCAGAAACGCATGACTGGGTATATGAAAACGAATTGACAAGTGTCCAAGCCAATCAATATGTATTCCGCTTACTGGATGGAAGTACAGAAAGACCATCTATGGATATGTTGATTCGTAAATTAAAAAGTGTTCGTTTGGTTCGTGATAGTGAAATGAATGGTAGAAAAATTTATGTTATCAAGTTCACGGATATCGAAATGGAAGAATTGATGAACAAGAGCATTATTGATAAGCCAAGCGAAAAGTTATTAAAAGAAAAGAAGTCTTCTGTAAAGAAAGAAAGAGAAGAAGTAGTAAATTCATCTTGGAAGGACATCTTTTTGAAAAATAGTAAAGGTGAGAACTTACAGATGTTACGTTTCTGGTTCTATATTCAATATAATGCTGAAAAGAATGGCAAGAAATATGTTTCTAGAAGCCTAGCGTTAAGTGAAAGTGCAATTGAATATGTGTATAGGGGTATCCCTAAAAGAATGGAAGTTTTGCAGGATTTATTTTCACAAATGAAACAGATGAAGCTGGTTAAAGAAGATGTAGTTAAAAACGAAATAGTAGTTCGTCCAGCTAAACTAGAAGGCTTAGAAATCAAAAATTATATTAAGGATAAGCCTGTTGATTTAATGAGCTTTAATTACACGAATGTATAAGAAAACGACGAGATTTAGTTCTCGTCATTTTTATATATTTTATAATTGTTTTTACCTGTTCGTTTTGTTTGATACAAGGCTTGATCGGCATGGCGATACAGCTCCATAAAGGTTGTTCCATTAGGGGCAAAGGCAATTCCAATGCTGATTGATAATTTGAAATCTTTTAATTCTTCAATCTTTAATTCATTGACTTTTTGAAGTAGAGACTGAATTCTAGATTCAGCAATATTTTCATCTTGAATTAGAATAATAAATTCATCTCCTCCAATTCTTCCAACAATATCACTCTGTCTAAAATGATTCTTAAAGAGTAAGTCCAAGTTTTCTAAGACTTTATCACCTATCGCATGACCATAATTATCATTAACGGATTTAAGGGCATCTACATCAAGAATCAAGAAACAACAATGTTCTTTATTATTTAGTTTTTGATCAATGAGTTTTTGCGTTGTTTCCTTATTGAAAATGGAAGTTAATGGATCAATTTCAGATAAATGAATCAAATACTTATTTTCTCTTGAACTTGAATGAGCTAAATACACTATAAGACTCAATACGATCAAGCCTAAAAATGTTGCCAATAAAGTTTCATAGTGAATAATAAATGTATATGATTCTTGAGCTGCATGAACCGGTACGATATAGCCGACCATCTAATCATTGATTTTTAGCGGGGAATAAGCTAAATATAAAGATTCTTTCTTTTTTGTTTGAGTTAAGATAAGATCTGATTTTTGTTTCTTAAAATCGGTTTTGATTTTCTTTTGATTACAGACATTAAATAAATTATCGACTATATTTAGCTTATGCTTTTTTTCATACTGTTTATCTTTAGTGATTAGATTTCCATCTTGATCGACAATAAAACTTTTTCCTTGTTCCTCAAACAGATCATCAAACAACATATTGCTAGTTTTATGACATTGTAAGAACCGCCTACTACACCAATGACTTGTCTAACTCTAAAGATGGGCACGCATAAAATAACACGTGTTTTTTGATCAACACTACTTTCTAATGGATCTGAAAGAGATTGATTGCCTTGCATAGATTCTTTAAAATATCGACGATGAGCTACATTTTTTATGACTTCATTATCATACAGAGCATTTCCATTTGGATCGATGATTGCTGTTCGATTTAAATCTGTATTATTCATAAAGGCTTGAATTAAAGAAATATTATCCTCTGAGAATAAATCTTGAGATTTAGGTAGTTCTTGTGTAAGTACATTTAAATAGGAATAGTTGATATTTAATATTGTATTTAAATGCTCACTTCGCCTTACAACATGATAATCGGAGTTTTTCTAGAATTATTTTCAACCGTAATTGAAATGTCGTTAAAGAAGATCACGATTCCCATAATCAAAGTCAAAATGAAAGTAATAATTGCGACAATATAGTTCGTAATGAATTTTTTTCTTGGAAAATAAGGATCTTTCATATGGGAACTTCTTCTTCTAATTATATCAAGAATTATGTTAAAAGAGTATTAAATTATATACAACTAACTATTCTTTGTGAAATCTATCACATTTTCGTGTATTATATAAGGTATAAAGAAAATTGCTCCCAACATTAAGAGAATTCTGCGTGAAAGGTGCTTATAAGAAATTTGTAAGTAGAACTATTGCTATGCTCTTTTTGTGTGTGGAGTATGGCTTTTTTCTTTAAGAAGGAGATGAATATGGAAACACGTGTTGCCGTGATGGGAATTATTGTAGAAGATACAAATGCAGTGAATCTATTGAATGAAATTCTTCATGAATATAGTGAATATATTATTGGAAGAATGGGAATACCTTACAAACAAAAACATATAAGCGTAATTTCAATTGCGTTAGATGCCCCACAAAATACAATTGCTGCTTTGGCAGGTAAATTAGGAAATATACAAGGAATTAGTGTGAAAACAGCCTATTCCAATGTGATTAGCCATGATTGAAGCATATCGATTGATTGATAAACTTGAAAGAGAACACTCTTTAAGTTTATTAGAATATAAAACTTTAATTGAAGCTGAAAATGATGCTTTACGCCTATATGCTGCTAATAAAGCGAAAGAACAAGCTACGTTAATATATGGGAATTCAGTTTATGTACGTGGACTTATTGAAGTGGGAAATTATTGTTGCAACGATTGCTTCTATTGTGGGATTCGCAAGTCCAATTTAAATTGTGATCGCTATATATTAGCCGAAGAAGATATTCTGCATTGCTGCAAAGAAGGTTATGAACTTGGTTTTCGCACTTTTGTTTTGCAAGGTGGCGAAGGAATTTATAAAAAGGATTTTGTCACAAATGTAGTTCAAAAGATTCGTAGTGAATATCCAGATTGTGCGATTACCCTTTCTTTAGGTGAAGAAGATAGAGATACATTTAAGGCTTGGTTTGATGCGGGAGCCAATCGTTATTTATTAAGACATGAAACGGCAAGTAAAAATCATTATGCAAAGCTGCATCCAAAAAATATGTCTTTTGATCATCGTATGCAGTGTTTAAAAGACTTAAAGGAAATCGGATATCAAGTAGGATGTGGCTTCATGATAGGTTCACCTTATCAGACCAGTGAAACTTTGGCGATGGATTTGAAGTTTATTGAAACATTTAAACCTGACATGTGTGGTATTGGTCCTTTTATTTCGCAAAAGGATACACCGTTTAAAGATATGACGTGTGGAACTTTGAATCAAACTTTATTCTTATTGTCTTTGATTCGTTTGATTCAACCAAACATTTTACTTCCTGCTACAACAGCTTTAGGAACGATTGATCCTCAAGGAAGAGAAAAGGGAATTCTTGCGGGAGCCAATGTAGTTATGCCTAATTTATCGCCGGTGAGTGTCAGAAAAAAATATGCATTGTATGATAATAAAATTTGTACAGGCGAAGAGAGTGCAGAATGTAAAGATTGTTTATCAAGGCGTATGGATTCAATAGGATACAAGATCGTAACTGATCGTGGAGATATTAAAAAATAAAAGAGGAGATATAAAAAATGAGTAATTATAACCCAAAATCATTAAAGGCAGAAGAATTTATTAGTCATGAAGAAATTCTTGAAACAATTGAATATGCCGAAAAGAACAAACATAATGTTGAATTGATTGATCAAATTTTAAATAAGGCTCGTCCACAAAAGACAGAGCATGGTGTTCATTGTGAGGGTTTAACACACCGTGAAGCAAGTGTACTTTTAGCTTGTGACATTCCTGAAAAAGTAGAAGAAATGTATAAGCTTGCCAATGAAATTAAACAAGCATTCTATGGTAATCGTATTGTGATGTTTGCCCCATTATATTTATCAAATTATTGTGTAAATGGATGTGTATATTGTCCTTATCACATGAAGAATAAACATATTAAACGTATTAAATTAACACAAGATCAGATTCGTGATGAAGTTATAGCGCTACAAGATATGGGACATAAACGTTTAGCTATTGAAGCAGGCGAAGATCCAGTACACAATTCAATCGAATATATCTTGGATTCTATTAAAACTATTTATTCGATTCAACACAAGAATGGTGCAATTCGCCGTGTCAATGTAAATATTGCGGCTACAACGGTAGAAAACTATCGTAAATTAAAGGAAGCTGGAATAGGAACTTATATCTTATTCCAGGAAACATACAATAAAAAGAGTTATTTAGAGTTGCATCCAACAGGACCTAAACACGATTATGACTATCATACAGAAGCTATGGATAGAGCCATGGAAGGTGGAATTGATGATGTTGGATTGGGTGTATTATTTGGTTTGGAAGGCTACCAATATGAATTTGCCGGCTTAATGATGCATGCAGAACACTTAGAAGCTGTTCACGGTGTAGGTCCACACACAATTAGTGTGCCTCGTGTAAAACATGCAGATGATATTGATCCAGAAGCGTTCGATAATAGTTTGGATGATGAAATCTTTGAAAAGATTGCAGCATGTATCCGTATTGCCGTTCCATATACTGGAATGATTATTTCTACACGTGAATCTCAAGAAGTTCGTGAAAAAATGCTTCACTTAGGTGTATCTCAAATTAGCGGGGCAAGTCGTACATCTGTTGGTGGATATACAGAAGAAGAACGTCCTCATGATTCAGAACAATTTGATGTATCTGACCAAAGAACATTAGATGAAGTTGTGAACTGGCTGATGGAGTTAGGTTACATTCCATCTTTCTGTACGGCATGTTATAGAGAAGGAAGAACAGGAGATCGTTTCATGTCTTTGTGTAAGACAGGGCAAATTCAAAATTGTTGTCATCCTAACGCATTGATGACTTTATGTGAATTTTTAGTGGATTATGCGAGTGAAGATACAAAGAGAATTGGTTTTGAGTTGATTGAAAAAGAATTTAACAAGATTCCAAATGCGAAAGCTCAACAAATTGCTCGTGACAATGTGGATGCGATCAAGTCAAGCAATCGTAGAGATTTCAGGTTCTAATTATGTCTAATTTAAATAGTACGATAAGCGCAAATCGTACACACATTGGATTTTTCGGTTTAAGAAATGCTGGAAAATCCAGTGTAGTCAATGCGATTACCAACCAGAGTATGTCTTTAGTTTCTAATATAAAGGGAACTACGACAGATCCAGTAAAGAAATCAATGGAAATCTTGCCGATTGGACCTGTTGTGATTGTGGATACGCCGGGTATGGATGATGAAGGTGCTTTGGGTGAATTGAGAATCAAAAGAACGTTAGAAGTTTTAAAAACAATGGATATGGCCGTATTGGTCGTTGATGCGAATGTAGGTCTACAAAAAATAGATTTGGATTTGATTGACATGTTTAAAGAAAATAAATTACCTTATTTTATAGTTTTTAATAAGTGTGATTTGATTGAAGAAAAGAAAGAACTGGCTTCTAATGAAATCTATGTGAGTGCTCTAAACAATGACAATATAGATGGATTAAAGCAATTGTTGGCTAGTGTCGTAAAGAAACAGAAAGAAAAGACAATTATTGGTGATTTAATTGATTCTGGCGATGTTATTGTGCTTGTTATTCCAATTGATCAATCGGCTCCTAAAGGAAGATTGATTTTGCCTCAACAACTTGTATTAAGAGATATTTTAGATCATCATGCGATTGGTATGACTTGTCAGGTAGAAGAATTGGATGCAACCTTAAAGAAGGTTACTCCAAAACTGGTTATTACAGATTCCCAGGCTTTTAACAAGGTAAGTCAAATCGTAGATAAATCTATTCATTTAACTTCTTTCTCTATTCTTATGGCACGCTTAAAAGGAAGCTTATCTACAGTGCTTGAAGGGGCCAATCAATTGGATCATCTTCAAGATGGGGATTGTGTATTGATTAGTGAAGGGTGTACGCACCATAGACAGTGTGGTGATATTGGTACGGACAAGCTTCCAAAATGGATTTTGAATTATACAAAGAAGAATATTACGTTTGAATTTACTTCTGGACAAGGATTTAAAGAAGATCTTTCTAAATATAGTGTTGTGATTCATTGTGGTGCATGTATGTTGAATGAAAAAGAAGTGCAGTCACGCGTAAAAGAATGTAAGAAACAGCATGTGCTATTCACAAATTATGGTATTGCGATTGCGAAAATGAACGGAATATTAGATCGTTCTGTAGAGGTGTTTTAGATGAAGAAAATATATATATCAGCCGATATTGAAGGTATTTGGGGAAACAGCAATCCGGCAAATACATCTAAGAATGGATACTTATATTCTGAATATTGTACAAATATGATGAATGAAGTCAATCTTGTGATTGATTTATTGTTTCAAAATGGCGTAGAAGAAGTTGTGGTCAATGATAGTCATGGAAATATGGATAATCTTCTTCCTTCAAAATTAGATCCTAGAGCTGCTTTTGTGTCCGCAAATGGAGCTTATAAGGAATTTGGGATGATGGAAGGTTTAGATGATTCTTTTGATGGAGCATTATTTATTGGATATCATTCTCGCTGTAACTCATCAGGCGTTATGGCTCATACGATTTGGGGTACTATGGTACGAAAAATTGTAGTAGATGGGAAAGAACTCGGGGAAAGTGGCATAAATCGATTGTTGGCAAACGAATTTGGAGTGCCAGTTATCTTAGCAAGTGGTGATAGTGAATATGGTAAGCAGGTAGAAGAAGAACTTGGTTGTGTATTTGTGGAAACAAAGAAAACATTAAACAATCAGTGTGCTTTGTGTTGTAGCTTTAATGAGTTGAAGAATAGATATACATATGGCATTCAAGAAGCTTTAAAAGCAGATGAAAAACCAGCTATATCTTCATCTCACACAATGGAAATAACATTCCATCATAGTCGAAATGCGGATTTTGTATCTCGTATGGACAATGTAGAAAAGATGGATGATTGTACGGTTCGTATCAAAAAAGAAACATATAAAGATTTATATGCCTTGATGCGTTTTGTGATTAAAGTATGTAATGCGTATGCCTAAAATAAGAAAACCATTCTAGTGTTGGCGTCTAGAATGGTTTCTTT
>NZ_JAJDMK010000080.1:0-9321 GCF_020593575.1 Holdemanella sp. DFI.5.55 | reverse complement strand
TTGTAATTGATACATTGGAGTGGCCTAACAATTCACTCAGTGATTTATAGTCACAACCACATTCAATACATCTTGTCGCAAATGTGTGTCGGAGAGCGTGAAACTTCCTATGCGGTAGTTCAAGTTCTTTAAGCAACTTATTGTAATACAATCTGTATTTATTAGGTTCTATCGGTTTATCTCGATTCGTTAACACATAGTTGTCTGCATCACCTTGAAGCAATATAGCATAATGCATTATCCATGTGTTCAAGGGAATCATACGAGTGCTAGAACGTGATTTAGGTGGTGTTATTGAAAGATGACTGCCGTCTTCTTTTGTGTATGTTCGTATCATGGTTTTGTCAATTTTTAAAAGTTTGGTCTGTACATTTATATCAGACCATTTCAAAGCGCATAGTTCACCTATGCGTATTCCGGTGTGGATGCATAAAAGTATTCCAAAGTTTTTACAGTTGATCTCAGATTGGAGGTGATTAATCAATGTTATTTGATGTTCTTTTTCAAAAATCTCGACCGCCTTAGGAGGATGGTAAGGCAACTGAACATCGACTTTGAATGGAAGTGTAAACTTCAAGATTTGAATAATGTCTTTGGCGTATTTGAATGATATACCGCCTTTGCCATCTTTACGGCCGTTTTCAAGCTTTTGAAGAATCATTTCCTGGAGAATATCATTGTTCAGTTCCTCGATTTGATAACTGCCAAGTGATGGCAGTATGTGATTGTGGATCACATTACAATAATTTGTGTAAGTGCTGTATTTTAGATAGATTTTCTTTTCCTTTAACCAGGATGTTAATTTTTCTGAATATAGCATTTTTGTTTACCTCGCTTTTTTTATATTAATAGGAGGATTTTATATGACTAAAGTTCATGAAATCAATTTAAATACAAAGTTATGGAATTTCTTTACGGAACATGACTTTATTATTCTTGATTTGACAGATAGACAAATCAATGAACAAGATTACGTGTTATTCAAACAAGTGTCTTTAGATGAAGGAAAAGAAACTGATACAGGTTTGTTTAGAATGACACAAATTCGTAGCATCACAACTAACGATGGTTTCAAAGATGGTTATGTGATGTTAAACGTAACTAAATTATAGATATTGCGGAGTCTAGAAATAGGCTCGTTTTTAATAAGTCTAATAGGAGGATCAGTATGAATTTAGATTTTACACAAGTTACAAATTATTTTGTTTTAGTTGTTTTGGTAGCGTGCTTAGTTGTCGGATATATTTTAAAAACATCATTTACAAGTTTTCCTAATAAATATATTCCAACAGTGCTTGCTTTAATTGGAATGACATTAAATCTAGCGGTATCAGGCCTTTCGATTGAAAGTGCCGTATATGGAGCGGTGATGGGATTGGCATCTACCGGACTGCATCAGGCATTTACACGTTTCATTGAAGGCCAAACAGAAGAAAAATAAAGTAGGTGGTTTGTATGAATTTTACAATTACAAGCCATCAGATTGTATGGATTTGTGGCTTCATAGCATCCATTTGGGGTGTTGTGAAGATTATTAAAGAATTGAAAAAGCCGAGTGACGATTTAAAAGCTAAAGTTCAAAGACACGATGAATTGCTTCACAAAGATAATGAGCGATTAAATTCACTTGAGAAGATAACACTGAATCAGGAAGGTATCAATCGCAAATTAGAAGAGCATACTCGCATTCTATCAGATCATGACGATCGGTTAGAAGAAGATAAAAAGCGAGGCGATCTGATGCTAAAAGCAAACATGGCCATTCTTGATGGAATGCTATCAGAAGATGATAAAGAAAGCCTAAAGGCTACACGAAAGGAAATTCAGGACTTTTTAGTCGAAAAGAATTAGGAGGTATAATTCATGGAAGAAAAAGAAGTAAAATTTGAAGATTTATCAGAAGAAGCTCAATCTGAGTTATCAAATGGAAAAGAAGAAGGTGAAGAAGAATGTCATATTCAAGCTTAACAAATAAATATATTCCTGCTAGTGCAGATAACTATATGCGAGGACGTGGTGGCTATAAAGTATGTAAAATCACACCTCATCATATGGCATGTCAGTGGAGTGCCGAAAGATGCGCTCAATCATTCCAAGTAAGTGGAAGAATGGCTAGCGCAAACTATTGTATCGGTTCAGATGGTACGATTGTTGCGAATGTTGATGAAGAAAACAGAGCGTGGACATCATCAAACTACTACAACGATTGCCAATCAATTACAATTGAAGTTGCAAATGAAACGTGTGCGCCTAATTGGAATATCTCAACTAAAGCATGGAATGCATTAGTAAATTTATGTGTTGATATTTGTAAACGATATGGATTTAGATTAAATTACACAGGAAATGCGAATGGAAGTTTGACAGAGCATAGAATGTTTGCAAGTACAAGTTGCCCAGGTCCTTTCCTACACGATAGAATGCCTCAATTAGCACAAGAAGTAAATGCTAGATTAGATGGTCAGACTGTAGCGCCAAGCGCTCCTAGCACTCCAAGCGCTCCAAGCGGTGAAAAGTATTCAGTCGGTACACCTATCTGTACAAATACATTAAGCGTTAACTGCTACGGAACTTCTAAAATCTTAAAAGGAGATTGGAACGGTTCAATTGGTAGGGTTATTAAAGGCTCTAAATATCCATATCGTGTTGATCGTAATGGGGTAGCTATTGGATGGACAAATGATGCAGGTATCGATACAGACCCTCATACACCAGTAGGAACGACGCAATCAAGTAGTGAAGCTATCGACCAAATCTTGCACGAAGGAAGCTATGTTACATCTGTGCACATGAAAATCGGCAATCAAGGTTTGAAGAAAATTGGCGATGATTTATGTTGCTATTTATCTCAATTAGGTGGTTGGTTTCCAATTCGCTTAGTTGATAAAGTGCCAAATTCAGATGGATATAATGACAATGTGTTGCATACTACAAATGCAGTTGTCTATGTAACTAGAATCAGAGTTGATGTGGTTAATGTTCAAAAGAATATTGTTAAAATTGGCGGTATTTGGGTTGACCCAACACCATTAACAGAAATTGCGTAAAGTATAAAAATAACACATATAAGTGTCAAAATTGTACAAAATGTGCAAAAATTACAATTAAATATCAATAAAAGTGTCATAATTAAAAAAATGGCACATAGCTCGTCTACTAGTGTAGAAGGAGTATCCTAGGACGTATGATTTATACGTCCTTTGCTTTTTTGTGTTAAAATATAAGCACATAGATTAGTAGAGTGCACAATACGACCAATACCATAATATGGTATAATATCTATGCTTAGGGGAATACGATCATATTCTTTTTATCTCGTATACCATTTATTAGGTATAAGGAGAAATGAAACTGCTACGCATTTAATTGTGTGGCAGTTTTTGATATGTTATACTAATAAAGGCCAAAACATGAGAAATTCTAAGTGAACCATGTTAGCTTGATGTACAAATCCAAGTTAGGCATATGGATTTATTAGTATTGATCTATAGTCATACCAAGCGTGACTGATTGATATTATTTTTATGCAAGTCGACTACAAAGAAACATTATTTTCTTACCACTGAATAGAGTACATTCTAGAAGTACTTGAAAGGTGGTTCTTTTTTTTTGTTCAAAAGTATGCTCGTAGCATACATGCTTCGCATAAGGCCCTTGACCATCGGAACGAGATACAATAAAAGAAAAAGCCTATTAAATAGGCCTTAATCTAAATCGACTGCATAGTAGTTTCCAAAGCTACACATTTGATAGCATTCACTATCTTCATCGTAATCTTCAAAGTAATATTTTCCATAAAGCTTAACATACTTACCAGTTCCAACTTCAACTTCTGCATATCCATTTACAATTGGATTGTCACCGAGTTTTTCATGAATTTCTTTTTCATTATATTGAGTTTCAAAATCATCTTCATCAAAAGCATCAATGTAAACTTCACGCGAAGTGTTTAGATCATCAAATTTTTTTTCAAAATCTTCATATCTTCCAAAGTAACCTTTGAATTTTCCAAAATCATCATAATCTTTTAGATTTTGAATAAATTGATTAAAATAACTTTCGTCTGTACTTAATTTAGTTGTGCTATACATATTGCTTTCCTTCATAGCTTTCGCTTTTTCAATTGTTTGATTCATTGCGTCTCTAATTACATCTGCTTGACTGATACATAAGCTTTTACAAGCTTGTTTGAATTCGTTTGCGAAATCATTCTGAAATCTAGCAGATATGATTGTCATTTTTTCTTTGTTGTACTTGTCTTGTGGTCTCATTTTAAACACCTCCTATAGTAATGTAACCAACATTTCAATAAAGAAGAAAATTAACCCTAGAATAAATAAAATTTGTAATATTGTCTTTTTCATACGTTTGCTTATTCATGAAATATAAATTATAATGTTAGCGAGAAGGAGTAGCTAACTAGCCACCCCTAATCACTTTAATCAAAATAAGAATCCAGCCAGTAATGGAAATCATTTTGATTACGACTTCTTCGATTAGGTCTAGATTTCGAAGAAGTTCTTTTAATTTATCTCTCATGTGTTCTCCTTTCTACATATATATTATAACATAATGCTAGCATATATACAAGCATTATATAACTTTTTTTGAACAAAAATTAAGTTTTTAAAAACATAACGTACAAAGTAACAAATGATAATCAAAAGTGAAGGGAATGAAAGCAAATATTTACTTATATTATTTTTCTAGTAAATTTTAAAAATAAATATATAAAGAAATATATAAGAAAAAAAGTTACAACTCACTTTTTGCCTTCATTGCCTTCACTTTTTGAAAAGGTAAAAATCCGATTGAAAAATGCAGAATTTAAAAAAATTAAGACATAATTAAGACATTGGATTGTATAAAAATAAAAAAACCCTTTAAATAAAGGGCATTTAGCTATATGGTAGCGCGTACGGGATTTGAACCCGTGATACAGCCTTGAGAGGGCTGTGGCTTAACCGCTTGCCGAACGCGCCATGTGCTTAAGTATTATAGCACAAAATAAAAGAGAAGTATAGACTTCTCTTACAATTCTGCAATCAAATCGCATAAGTTTTTATAGGCTTTTTGAAAAGATTCTAGGTTTAATTTTTCTTCTGGTGTATGACAACCTTGGGCAATAGGACCGTATGTGATGATATCTAAATCTGGAATCAATCCTTTTAGAATACCCGTTTCCATACCGCCGTGTGATGCTTCCGTTTCCATTTCTACACCTTGTTTTTTTAAGATTTCTTTTAATTTTTCTCTTAATGAACTGTTAGCTTCATAGTTCCAACCACAGAAGTTTGTATCTTCATGTTCAGAAGCATGACATAACTGTGCAATCATTTTGATTTTATTTCCTAATTCATCTTTCATAGATTCTAATGGGGAACGGATGCAGAATGCACATTTTACAACATTGTCTTCTGTTCTTAGCTTACCTAAGTTAAGGGAAGATAGAGTTAATCCTTCGATAGCCATAGATTTATGTTGTAAACCATTTGGTAGTAAGTAGTATAGTGTGATCAATTCGTTTGAATCTTTTGAAGTAAAAGCTTTAATGGCTTTGTCTGATTCTTCCAATTGAATATCGAGTTTACTATCACTAAATTCAAATTCTGTTTTTAAATCTTTTACGATAGAATCTATATTTGGCTTGATGTCTGAAACGAAAGTTGCCTCTGCTTCTCTAGGAATCGCATTCTCTTTAAGTCCACCATTCACAGATACGATTTGAATATCTTTTAATGTTTGCAGAACTCTAAATAAGATTTTAATGGAGTTACCCTTCTCTTGATCAATGCAAGCACCTGAATGCCCTCCATCTAATCCTTTGACAGTAAGTTTGTAGGTTGGTTTGTCAACTTCTTCAAACGTGCATGTTTTATCGACATAGGCATAGCGACCACCACTTGTAGTGGTACAAGTACTAACTTCACCACCACCATCTAAACCAATCATTTTCTTGGCTTGGAAGTATTCTTTCTTTAAATGGATAGATCCTAATAGACCTACTTCTTCTTGTACAGTAAATACGCATTCTAAGTTTGGATGTTTTAGAGTATCATCACTAAGAATGGCCAACATGTAGCTAACGCCAAATCCATCATCGGCACCTAATGTTGTTCCTTTTGCTTTTAACCAGCCATCTTCAACATATAAATTTAAAGCATCGGTTTCAAAGTCAAAGTCGACATCCTTATTCTTTTCGCATACCATATCCATATGTGCCTGCAACATAACTGTATCGTGATCTTCGTAGCCTGGTGTAGCCTCTTTATAAATAATCACATTATTCATGTCATCACGAACATATTTAAAATCATGTTCCTTCGCAAAATTTTCTACATAGTCTGCGATTTTTTCTTCATGAAATGATCCATGAGGAATCTTTGAGATTTCTTCAAAATATTTGAAGATCGCAACATTTTCATCTAATACACTCATTGTTTGTACCTCCACTTGATTAAAAATAGTATAATCCAAAAAATGAGAGACGCAAGTCTCTCACTATTGAATATTGATATATCTTGTTTCTTCTTCACGCTTCACTGGTTTTGTAGGTAATAAGATAAATAATTCACCATTGTCAAAACTAGCTTTGATATCCTCTTGTTTATAGCCTTCACCAATATAGAAAGAACGAGAATAAGTTCCAGTAAATCTTTCTTGACGAAGTACACGCGTATCTTCTTTGTTGATATTACGAGTGGCTGTGATCTTTAAGTAGCCATCTTTTAGTTCAATTTGAATATTTTCTTTTTGAATCCCACAAACCTCCATGCAGATTTGATAATATCCATCCTTTTCATAAATATCTGTTCTTAATACAGTACTTGTATCTTGTTTTTTAGTATCATTGAAAAAGTCATCAAAATAATTAGGGTAATAGCGCATATTGAATCCTCCTTAGCACTTATATCTTTTAACTGCTAGTATCATAGTACAATTATTTGGCACAGTCAAGAGGTGAGTGCTAATAATTTTGTCGCTTGTTTCTAGAACATTTTTCTGCATCAATAGCCAAGACAAACATAAGCGCATCCAATGCATTTTCTGGGTCTTTAACATCAATGACATAGGTATCTGTTAAATTAAATATTTCTTTACGAATAATCGCTACAGTATCATAGTTTTCATCCACAATTGTATAATTCCATTCAGTAAGAGTTCCATCAATATGCCATCCATTATAGTCAATGTGGTAATGTGGAGTAAAGAAAGATAATTCTTTCGATAGACATCCAATATATTCATTATTCTTATAGATTTCAAATTTAGGAAGTAAAGTCATCACCTTTTCTAATACATTACCCACTTCATTTCCATTTTGATCATAAATGACTAGCTTATGTCCCCAAGAAAGCCTTCCTTCAACTTGATATATGATTTGACCTGACTCATCATAAATATCATAGCTATCAAACCAGGAAAAGAATCTTTGTTTAAATAATAGTTTCATAGTATCATCACCACATAAATTATAACATTTTCTAGAATTCTTAATTTGTATCTTCACATCTTTTAAGGTTTATTTAAGTTTGAATCAGTATACTCACTTACGAAATAGGCGATTATACTTTTCATGCCCTTAAAATAATCAAGCCTATTTCTTTTTTTTGACAAATTGAAATTTCCGTTAAAATCTTAAGAAAACTTAAGGAAATCTTAAGAAAAACATAATACAATATTTCCGAGGTGGATTATTTATGAAGAAAAAACTTGGAAATATATTGATTTTTGTGCTGATTATTGGACTTACCATTGGATATGGAATTTATAAAGATAGTCAATCTACAGTCACAGTCAATAAAATTTATACGATGGAGTTTCAAGAACAAGCATTATCGGATTTAGAAAATGAAAAAGGAAATGGGAACTATACACTTCAAAATATATTTATGAAATACAATCCTTTTTCAACCAATACACAATCGATGTATGTTTATTTTAATACATCCAAAGTGGCTAAAATTACATATACAGTGAGTTGCAGCGATTACACGGATTTTACAGCTACGGCTTATCAGGCTAAAGAATATCAAAAGGAACATGAGTTTCAATTGATTGGTTTGATTCCAAATTGTACAAATACAATCACAATTACAGCCACCTATAAGGATGGAACAAGTCAAAGTGTAAGTACAAACTATACAATGGGATCACTTTTAGGTGATGAAGATATACAACTTAAACAAGTGTCTGGTTCTAAACAAGATTTAGGCAATGCTTTATATACACTATTAGGAAATGATGCGGATGATCAAGACTTTGTCTATGTGTATGATACAAATGGCGTTTTGCGTGGGGAAATTCCAATTATTGGATATCGTTCTCATCGTATGTTGATGCAAAATCAAATCTTATATATGAGTGTATCTACACATAGAATGGCTGCCATCAATCATTTAGGTATGATTGAACACATTTATAATTTGGGTAATTATATGGTTCATCACGATTATCAATTTGATCAGGATGGAAATTTGATTTTATTAGCTACAAATGAGGAAAAGAATAGTGTAGAAGATTGTATTATTAAATTGGATGTAGATAGCGAAGAAGTAAGTGAAGTATTAGATTTAGAAGATTTGTTTAAAAGCTACAAAGAGAGTACGGATCATAAAGAAGGTTCAAAATGGGATTGGCTGCATATCAATACACTTCAATACTTAAGTGATGATAGTGTTATTCTTTCTTCTCGAGAAACAAGTTCGATCTTTAAAATTAATGATATAAGCACAAATCCAAGTATTGGCTATATCATAGGCAATGAAGATTTCTGGAAAGATACAGACTATACAAAGTATTTATATACAAAAGTAGGGGACTTCTTGACGAGTGGAGGACAACATACCGTAACATATATGGAAGATGATGCATTAGAATCTGGTCAATATTATCTATACATGTTTGATAATAATTTTGGATATTCTAAGACAAAAAAAGATTATGATTGGACTGTCAATGATGGAATTCAAACAAGTATTACAGAAGGCACGACATCCTATTACTATCAATATTTAGTGGATGAAAATGAAGGGACATATACATTGGCCAATTCATTTGAAGTTCCGTTTAGCGCCTATGTATCGAGTGCACAAAATTTAGGTGATCATATTGTCGTAAATTCAGGAATTGCAGGACTATTATCCATTTACGATACGGATGGAAATCTTGAACAACAGTTCAGTATAAAGAAAAATGATCGTTTTATTTATCGAATTTATTTTTATGACTACAAAGGATATTATTTTAGTTAGAGAGTAATTCTCCAATGTCATTAAGTTAAGAAATGACGAACCATCCAGATACTATTGTCTGGATGGT
>NZ_JAJDMK010000008.1:0-51997 GCF_020593575.1 Holdemanella sp. DFI.5.55 | reverse complement strand
GTAACACCAATTCCACACAACGGATGTCGTCCACCAAAACGACCTCGTGGATAGTTAAAGGAGGATAACGATGCAGGAATTTGAAAGAGCTTCACTTCATAAAGATTTTGTGAATGAAGAAAACAATACTGGATCTTATATCTTTGAACCTCTTGAAAGAGGTTTTGGAATTACGATTGGAAATACCATTTGCCGTACATTATTAACAAGTGTACCTGGCACACGCATTGTTGGATTTAAAGTATCTGGATTTGATGGAAAAGCAACGATGATCGAAGGTATTTTAGAAGATATTTATCGTATTTCATTAAATTTAAAAGCTGTACAATTATACAATGATGGAGAAGGATTCCAAACATTGCATATTTCAAAGAAGGGTCCTGCAACAATTCAGGCGGCTGACATTATTTGTCCGGAAGCTGTTGAAGTTGTAGATCCTGAACAAGTGATTTGTACTTTAGAAAAAGGTGCAAGCTTGGAAATGGAGATTTATGCTGTAACTGGAACTGGATATAAGAGTTCAATTGAAAACAAAGTGTCATACGACTTTGGTGAAGATGTCGTAGTATTAGATGCAACTTTCACTCCAATCCGTAAAGCAGATTATTTAGCAGAACCTGCTCGTGTTGGGTTGGATAAAAAATATGATAAAGTACATATCAATGTAGAAACAGATGGTACAATTACACCTTTACAAGCTATCACAATGGCTGCAAAGATTTGTATGGAAAACTTAGATGAAGTTTTAACTGTTTCAGATTTAGAATTAGAAGAAAGTTTCATGGTTCAAAAACCTCAAGTTGAGGATGTTAAGAAAGTAAATACAATGATGATTGAAGATTTGGATTTATCTGTTCGTTCTTACAATTGTTTAAAACGTGCAGGAATTCAAACTGTTGATGAACTTACACAAAAAACAGAAGATGAAATGATGCATGTTAAGAATTTGGGTAAGAAATCACTCAAAGAAGTGAAGGACAAAATGTACCAATTGGGATTGTTCTTCAAATCGTATGAATAAGAGGAGTAAGAATCATGTGGAATCGTAAATTGGGACGTAAAGCCGATCATCGTAAAGCATTGTTGCGTAACATGGCAACATCTTTGATTGAAAACGGACAAATCGAAACAACAGAAATGAAAGCAAAAGAATTAAGCGCTGTAATGGACTCATTAGTAACATTAGCAAAACGTGGAAATTTACATGCACGTAGACAAGCAGCAGCTTATGTTCGCAATGTAGAAGTTGATGAAGAGGGAACAACAGCTCTTCAAAAATTATTCAATGAAATTGGACCAGCATATGCAGATCGTAATGGTGGATACACTCGTGTAGTAAAAACACGTATCCGTCGTGGAGATGCAGCTCCAATGGCAATTGTACAATTCGTGAAGTAGTAGTTACTACTTCACTTTTCTTTTAAGGAGAATTAAAATGAGTGATTTAGAACAATACGCAAAAGAACATCAAGTGCCTATTATGATGGATGGTGGGTTAAAGTTCTTGTTAGAAAAACTTCAAGAAAAACAATGCCTGTCATTTTTGGAGTTAGGAACTGCAATTGCGCGTACATCTATTGAAGTAGCTAAGTTAGATCCTAGAATGAAAGTTGTCACAATTGAAAGAAATCCTGACATGATCGTTCAGGCAAAAAAGAATATTGAGGAAAGTGGATTATCTGACCAAATCACATTGATTGAAGGGGATGCTCTTGAAGTAGATGTAGATGGTATGTTTGACTGTATTTTTATCGATGCAGCTAAAGCACAATATCGACGTTTTTTTGAGAAATACTGTATCCATTTGAATGAGAATGGTATAATTGTATCAGATAATATGAATTTTCATGGGCTTGTAGAACATCCAGAATTATCGCGTAATCGCAATACACGCCAATTAGTTCGCAAGATCCATGATTATCATACGTATTTGGCAGAACTTTCTGATTATGAAACAGCATTTTATGATTATGGAGACGGAGTTGCCATTACAAGGAGGAAATAATTATGAATCTTTTTAAATTTTTAGTAGGTGCTGCAACCATTACAGTTGGCGCATGTGCAGTTGCTGGCAAAGTACATCGTGATAAACAAAGACAGGAAGAGTTAGATGAATTCTTATGCCCAGATATTGATGAACCTATTGAAAAAGAGATTCAACCAAGTGTAAGCCCATTAAAAAACATGGAATCGGATATTATGGGATTTAAAGAGGCTGAAGAAGAAATTCTTCCGGTCACACTTACATATAGCTTTGATTCTAAGGAGGCGGCTAAACAATTTCAAACAGAAATTGCTGAAAATGGATTAACTTCTTCGTATGATGATGAAGACAAACTTGTGGATGTAATTTATCATGAGGGTGTAAATGAAAGTGATTTAAAAATTTTGTCAAACACACTTGTAAATGCATGTACAAACACAAGTGCTGAATATAAAGGATTTCATTTTAATAAATAGTGGCTTGAGGGTGCTCAAGCCATTTTAATATGGTATAATAGTTCCGTTTATGGTGGAGGATATGTGATGGAAGCAATCGAAGTTTCACATTTAACTTTTTCCTATGACGGGAAAAATGATATATTAAAAGATGTTTCTTTTTCAATCCCAAAAGGAAGCTATACAACGATTATTGGACATAATGGTTCTGGTAAGAGTACAATGGCAAAACTAATCATTGGTTTATTGGAAGCGAAAAAGGGTAAAATTCAAATTTTAGGTCAGGAACTAAATGAAGAAAGTGTATATGAATTGAGAAGTCATATTGGAATTGTATTCCAAAATCCAGACAATCAATTTATTGGTTCTACAGTGGCAGATGATATTGCCTTTGGTTTAGAAAATCATTGTGTAGAACAAGAAAAGATGCAGGGGATTATTGAAGATGTTGCAGGTCGTGTTGGAATGACGGATTTTTTAAGTGCAGAGCCGACTAAATTATCTGGTGGACAAAAACAGCGTGTAGCGATTGCGGGTATCTTAGCTATTGAACCAGATATTATTATTTTTGATGAATCGACAAGTATGTTGGATCCTCAAGGTAAGGCAAGTATTAATGCGCAGATTCGCAAGTTACATGAGGAAAAAAATATCACTATTTTATCAATTACACATGATATGGAAGAGGTTGCTCAATCTGAAAATGTCATAGTATTAGAAAATGGTGAGATTGCGATGCAGGGAACACCAATGGATATTTTTAAACAGGAAGATAAGCTAGCTAAAATGCAGTTGGATATTCCTTTTGGTTTAAAGATTTCTAAAGAATTAAAGAAGCGTGGGATTTTTAAGGAAAATGTATGTCGTTTAGATGAGGTGGTAGAAAAATTATGTCGATTGAAATAAAGAAGTTAGAGCACACATATAATGAAAATACCCCTTTTTCGCATGCTGCATTAAAAGGTATTGATCTTTCAATTCCAGAAGGAAAAGTTACAGCTATTATTGGGCAGACGGGTTCTGGAAAATCAACTTTGGTTCAACATTTAAATGGTTTGTTGATTCCAACAGCGGGTACTTTGGATATTTGTGGCTTTCATATTCAGCCTTTGTTGAAAATCAAAGATGTGAAGCAATTGAGAAAAGAAGTTGGACTTGTATTCCAGTTTCCTGAATATCAATTGTTTGAAGAAACGATTGGTAAGGATATTGCGTTTGGACCAAAAAACTTTGGAACAAGTGAAGAAGATGCTTCTCAACTAGTAAAGAAAATCTTGCCTGTTGTAGGTTTGGATGAAAGTTATTTGGATCGTTCTCCTTTTGATTTGAGTGGAGGACAAAAGCGTCGTGTTGCAATTGCCGGTATTTTAGTATTGAATCCCAAAGTTTTAGTTTTAGATGAGCCAACTGCAGGTCTTGATCCTCAAGGTGCTCAAGAAATGATGACTTTGTTTATGAACTTAAATAAAAAGGAAGGAAAAACCGTTCTTTTAGTAACTCACGATATGGAGCATGTCATGAATTATTGTGATCATGTAATTGTGTTAAGTCATGGTGAAGTAACGCAGGAAGCGAATGTGAAGGAATTTTTTAAGCATCCTGAATATCTACAAGAGATTGGTATCAATCCACCTAGTATAGTGCGTTTAAAGATGCAATTAGAAGAAAATGGATTTGACATGGATCCAGATATTATGGATATGAATTCACTTGTGGATTCAATAGAAAAGCAGGTGAAGAAACATGAATAATGTTGCGTTAGGACAATATATGCCATTAGATTCTGTGGTTCATAAGATGGATCCTCGATCTAAAATTATGATCATGTTATTTTTAATGGTTGCGATATTTATTCCTGCAGGAGTCCTTGGATATGTGATTATAGGTATTTTTATTTTATTGAGTTTGTATTTATCAAAATTAAATGTTAAATATGCATTAAGAACAATGAAACCAATGTTATGGATGATGGCTTTCTTGTTGGTTATTAACCTATTGGTTATTAAAACAGGAACACCTTTGTTTTCAATCAAGGGATTTACAATCTATAGTGATGCCGTAAATCAAACGTTATATATTGTGGTTCGTTTAATGTTGATGGTCATTATCACAACTGTATTAACAGCAACAACAAAACCTTTGGATTTGACTTTGGGAATTGAAAAATTGTTGAAGCCTTTTGAAAAGGTTGGTGTACCAGCTCACATTATTGCGATGATAATCAGTATTGCGTTGCGTTTTATTCCAACATTGATTGAAGAAACACAGCGTATTATGAACGCGCAGGCAAGTCGTGGTGTGGATTTAGAAAATGGGAGTATTAAAGAAAAAATTATGGCCATTTTGTCTTTAATTGTTCCACTATTTGTTTCTGCATTTGATCGTGCAGATCAACTTGCGAATGCGATGGAAGCTAGAGGGTATGATCCATCTAGAAAAAGAACACGTTACAAAGTGTTAAAGATGCAAACTATCGATTATGCTTCAATGATTTTAAGTGTTTTCGTTCTTTGTGCTTGTATTGGTATTTGGGTATTATGATTGTAAAAGCACTTGTCAGCTATGATGGTTTTAATTATGCAGGCTGGCAAAAACAAGAGAATGCGTTAGGCATTCAACAAGTGATTGAAGAAGCTTTGTATAAAATTACTAAAGAGAATGTGGATGTTGTTGCGAGTGGAAGAACGGATGCTGGAGTTCATGCATTAGGTCAAGTCTTTCATTTTGAGACAAGTAAAAATATTCCGGCTATTCAATATGAAAGAGCATTAAATGCGTTGCTTCCTAAAGATATTCGTATCTTAAAAACGGAAGAAATGCCCGATGATTTTCATGCACGTTTTAGTGCTGTAGGCAAACGTTATGATTATTTTTGTTCGTACGATATAAAGAATCCTTTTAATTATAAGTATCGTAATTTATTAACTAAAAAATTGGATATTGAGACGATGAAAAATGCATCAAAAGTATTCTTGGGATCTCATGATTTTACGAGTTTTGCATCGAGTAAAATCGATCCTAGAAAGCCTAGAGTTAAAACGATTTCAAATATTGAAATTAATGAAGAAGGTACAGACGTGCATTTTATTTTTGAAGGTACTGGTTTTCTAAGATATCAAGTTCGTATGATGACGGGTACTTTAATTGCGGTAGGTCAACATAAGATAGATATTGATGATGTGCAAAGAATGTTAGATGCGAAAGATAAGTCGGCATGTCGTTATAATGCACCGAGTTGCGGATTATATTTAGTGGAGGTAAAATACAATGAAACAAACTAATTTTCATACACATACTTCACGTTGTCATCATGCCTTTGGTAATGATGAAGAATTTGTTCGTACTGCCATTCAAAATGGTTTTGAAGTATTGGGCTTTTCAGATCATGCGTGTTGGAAATATGACTCCGATTTTGTGGCGCATATGCGTATGAAGCTTGATGAATTTGATGATTATAAAGATAGCGTTTTATATCTGAAAGATAGATATAAGAAGCAGATTGAGATTCGTTTGGGTTTAGAAGCTGAATACTTTCCTAAATATATGGATTGGTTGTTAGATTTCTGTATTGAAAATGAAATTGATTATTTGATTTTTGGCAATCATTATTATGGTACAGATGAGGATCACATTTACTTGGGTGGTGCTAAAGGTAAGTATATTAAAGGATATTTTGATACTTGTATTGAAGGTATGAAAACGGGTATGTATGCATACCTAGCTCATCCTGAATTGATTTTAAGAGATACAGGTGGTTTTATCACACCTGAAATTGAAGAGGGATTTCACCGTATTTGTAAGATCAGTCAAGATTATAATGTTCCATTAGAATTTAATGTGTTGGGTATGCAACACAATATGCGTATGGGGTATGAAGAGTATCCACACACTAAGTTTTGGCAAATCGCTGCTCAATATAATGTGAAGGCAATTCTAGGTATGGATGCGCATAGAATTTGTGATTTGGATCAAAAATTATATAATTTGGCTTTGGAAAAATTATCTGAATTTGATGTAGAAATCATGGATGATATTCCTTTAATTGATTATAAAAAAATAAAAGAAAACAAGATTAAAGTTTAGCAAAAATAAAGCTAAACTTTTTGTTTTTTTCATTGACTTTTATAGGGATATTGCATATCATATTAGGTGGCTAAACTCTGGCCTTTTGAGCCCCGGTAAACGCTCAAATCAAGGAGGAAATTAGATATGCGTCAAACTACTATGGCAAAACCTGCCGATGTAACACGTACATGGTATGTAGTTGATGGAAACGGACAAACTTTAGGACGTTTGGCTTCAACTTGTGCTCATGTATTAAAAGGTAAACACAAACCTACATACACACCAAATGTTGACTGTGGTGATTATGTAATTGTGATCAATGCTGACAAGGTCGAAATGACTGGAAACAAGTTGAATACTGAAAAGTATTACAACCACTCTGGATACTTTGGAGGTATGCGTGTGCGTACAGCTAAAGAAATGAAAGAGAAATACCCTGTTGAATGGGTTGAAAGAGCAATCAAAGGTATGTTACCTCACACTAAATTAGGTGATGTACAACGTGGACACGTATTCGTATACGCTGGTAGCGAACACCCACATGCTGCTCAAAAACCTGTTGAATTGAAGGTAAGAGGATAAGGAGGAATAGAATATGAAAAAATCTAACACTGTTCAATATCATGGCGTTGGACGTCGTAAAAAATCTGTTGCTCGTGTCTTTTTACGTCCAGGTACAGGTAATATCGTAGTCAACGGAAAAACTTTGGAAGAATACCTTCCATTGGAAACTTTACGTATGGTTGTTAAATCACCATTAGAAATCACTAACACAGTTGATCAATTTGATGTGATTATCAACGTACAAGGTGGAGGATACACTGGTCAATCTGGTGCTATGCGTCACGGAATCACTCGTGCTTTAATGGAAGCTAGTGAAGACTACCGTCCAGTATTAAAAGCTGCAGGATTCGTTACTCGTGACCCTCGTGCTAAAGAACGTAAAAAATACGGTCTTAAAGCAGCTCGTCGTGCTCCACAATTCTCTAAACGTTAGTCAGAACATACTTTTGACTACTCTGCAAAGAGATTCAAAACCACTCAAACCCTTTATATATGGGCTTTGGGTGGTTTTTTCTATTTCTGTGAATTGTTGTGAATAGTGCTGAAAAGTCTATTTAAGCACGCATACAGCACGCTTATAAGTAGCAAAATTAACTCCTCAGTTATCGAAAAGCACGCACAAAATGTAATTGCACAAGAAAAGCACCAGCGGATGCTGATGCGTTTAATATTTTTAATCTTACTAATTTTTTGATTATATAGCTTGTTTTTTATTTAGCAACCAATCCCTGATATCAAAGATTTCAATTCCTTCATATGAATACTTTGGATGACCGGTTTTGGCGATGATAATCTTTGGATATGCATCCTTGATCTGTAAAAGAGGCGCATATTCTCTTTTGAATGTTTCCTCTTCAGTGATATTGTCACTTACCTGAATATAGATTTTTTCACTACCTCTTTGGGCAACAAAATCGATTTCTTTCTGATAAAGCTTTCCAACATAGACATCATAGCCACTACGTAATAATTCAAGACAGACCATGTTTTCATATACTCTGCCATAATCCATGTTTCTTGTACCAAGAACAGCATAACGTATGCCAATATCACTTAAATAGAACTTTTCTGTGCTTTCAAGATATTTCTTGCCACGGATATCGTAGCGCTTGATATCATAGAAAACAAAGGCGTTGCACAGGTATTTGATATATTTTCCAATGGTGACATGATTGGTTGATATGTTCTTTTCGGATAGCATATTGCTGATTCTGCTTGGTGAGGTCAGGTTTGATATATTGTCCATAAGGAATTCACTTAAGCGCTGTAATACCTGGGTATCTGGCAGGGAATACTTCTGTACAAGGTCTCTTGTAACAATTGTTTCATAGACTTCCCTGATATAATCCTTCCTGTCTTTTTCGGTGTTGTAGGCATAGGACCCAGCTAATCCACCTTTGATGGTGTAATCTTCAAATAGCTTTTCTATGTCGTGGTTGTTGTCGTAGTAATTACAATATTCTTTGAAACTGAATGGATAGACATGAATTTCAATATAACGACCGGTAAATAGAGTGGCTAAATCTGCACTTAACAAAAAAGCGTTGGAACCGGTGATATAGATATCATATTTTCTTTTTGAATAGAGGCTATTTACAGCCAGTTCAAAATTTGGACACATCTGCACTTCATCAATGAAAAGATAATTCGACTTTCCTTCCACATATTGTTCCTCAACATAGGCATGAAGCGCATGATACTCTTTCAGGTGTTCAAATGAAAGATCCATAAAGTCAATAAAGATAACGTTGATATCATTAAAGTTGTCTTTCAGATACTGGATATACTCCTGCATCAGTATTGATTTACCCGATCTTCTGATACCGGTAATAACTTTTATATCAGGCGTATCCTTCAGATTATTTATTCGATTTAGGTATTCAGTTCTTTCAATGGTTTTCATAGTGTTGCCTCACTTTCAAAAAATAAAAATTTTTAAATTTTTGAAAGTGGATAGTATGTTTTTAGCTATTATAACTATGTCAATGATTCTAAAGAAGCAAACGAATTTGTTTTCCAATGACTATAATTCGTTTATTTCTCTTGTGTCACTGGTTACCAAAGTCATTAGCTGATTATCGTTGTCAATCGAACGCCGCTCCTATACAGGTTGTTGTTTATCGTACTGGAAATGAATGTTTGGAAGTCATTGTTGGAACGCCAGCTGCTTTGGGTGAACCCAAAGTGTTGATTGCCAAATTATTTGAATATGAAAACGAATAATCAAGTTAAATTAAAAGAAAAAGACCACAGCCAACGGTAAGCTGGTTCTGGTCAAAAGCGTTCGCAAAACGTGTGGCCACAGAATGAAATTCTGTGTTCAAAGAGGCTTTGGAGAACTGCACTCAACAAGCAAGTGGAAAGGAAAATGTAGAGTACGGTTCTGTGTATATTAACACCTTTGTGACCAACTATTAGTTTATGATATGTTTGTGATACCTGTGCAGTTGCAAGTAGAGATACACATGTGTGTCTGCAACAACGTGGTGTTTGATCATATTCGAATCGAACCATATATGGGTTCCAGTAGCTGTCGTAATAGTTACGATACGTAAAAAGTTTTTGATCGGGCGTGTGGAATACATAATCACATTGACTCGATGAAGAGATATGATAGATAATAAGCATATATTACCAAATAATCTAAATAGACTATGTTTTCTTAATTAAATATTCCGTATTGAATGAACCTAAATAAACAATTAAAATTAATTATAAGAAATATGAAATAATGTTTGGTTTATGAATTAAGATGTATATATAAAGAAAACTGAACAATTATTTTGAATTGGAAATAAAGGTGAAAAGTAGTGCAAGAAAAGTTTAGTCGTATACTAATAGGCAATGTTTTAAAGAGCATTAGGGTTGAAAAAAATATTCCAATGAAAAAAATAGCGTCTGCTTTGAAGGTAAGTGAATCTACTGTTTCCCAGATTGAAACAGGTAAGAATTTAGCGACTAAAGAGAAGATAAATGAGATTTGTCATGTATGTGGTTGTTCGTTTGATTATAAAACCGATAGAAAAAAGATGGTTGATTTAGTTTTGTATATTTATGCTCAATATACAAATTTATCAACAGATGAAATGAATTCTGCAATAGAAGAAGTTAAAAACAATTCTTTCATTAGCTGCTCTTATGCACGATTTGAGTATTATCTAATTCTATATATGGATGGAATTATCAATCAAAATAATGAAGATGTACAGCTGTTTAAAAGAATTCTTGAAATAGGGAAAAGTTCATTTTCAAATAAGGAATTATCTATTTATTATGATATAAAAGCCTTAGAAAAAATGTATTTGAACGATAGTATAAAAGCTTTGGAGTGTTTAAATCAATCGCGATTATATGATAATGAATTTTTAATGAATCATTATCATTATTGCAGTATTTATTTGAATTTGGGATATTATATTTTGGCACAAAAATATATTCGCAAAAGTATAGAGATTGCGATTAAAGAAGTTTCTTTTGAAAGATTATGTTATTTATTATTGAACCAAGGAGTACTGTATTTGAATACAGAACAATATGTTGAAGCTGAAAATTTGAATTTAAAGCTGTTAAAAGAATCAAAAATACGAAATGAAGAATTTCTAAAATATTGTATTCTATCTAATTTAGTATTGATTTCTTTACTACAAAAGAATTATGAGAATGGATTTAAGTATTTAGGAATGGTAGATCAGAAATACTTGGAAGATGATTATGATTTAGTTTTGTATAGGATTTTGCTTCATTTATTTGTTAAAGATTATACATTAGCAAAAAAATATATACGCCAATCTCTAAGTAACAATAGCATAGGTAAATATTATAAGAATTTCTTTCAAGGTTTAAAATACTTGATTGATAATAAACAAGAAAAAGCTATTGAACGTATAGAAGGTTGCTATAATTTAGCTTTGACTGCAGGTGAAGTTGACAGGGCTATGTTAGTTTTGAAACTATTAAATGAGTTATATCTTGATCATGGATTACAAAATAAATTAAGAAAAGTGAAAGAATTACAAGAAAATTTCTACAAGATGTCATATGCGAATCAAATAATTGAAGACATAGGGCTAAAACTTAATTAAAAAATTGATATTGTTTTTTTATTACAATTGCTTTATATTGAAATCAGAAAGAGCATTTTAATCAGTTGGATTGTAATGAAATATATTATAGTTCATATTTTGTGAGCTGGCTTTAGAGTATCATTCTCAAGGTTTAGCTCATGAAGTGACGTCAAATATACTATATTATAATTGGAATTGACATAAGTATACTGCTTATGTATGTATTCAAAATGGTATCCTTCTCCGTCTTAAAACAACGGAAGCTTGGATACTTTTTTTGATTTGTCTTATTTATTCGAAATTCTTTTAATGATTCTATTACGTATTATGAAAAACTTAATTAAAAAGTTGATATTGCTTTTTTATTACAATTAATTTATTCTAAAATCAGAAAGAGTTTTTTTTAATGGATATTTGCAATTGCAATGAAACGATCACTATATAATACTTGTTTTTAAAATGGTGACAATATAATCATATTCAATGCAAGAACTAATGCACTGGCTAAACTAAGTCTAGTGGAAATATAGTATTTATGAGATAAATAAAGCGTAAACCGAATTATGGATTTAAGCTATAAGTATTTAAGAGATAACATTTTGTTATCCCTTATTATTTAGGGAAGAAATATGGGGGAATTTATATATGGAAATACTCAAAGTTGAAGGTGTTTCAAAGCAGATTAAAAATCGTAAGATTTTAGATAATATTAGTTTTTCAATTTTCGAAAATGAAATTGTAGGATTGATTGGTCCAAATGGTGCTGGAAAAAGTACAATTATGAAATGTATTACAGGACTATATCATATGAATGAAGGGAAAATTACTATCTGTGGATATGATTTAAAGAGCGATTCATCCAATGCGTTAAAAAATATAGGTGTAAGTATTGAATATCCATCTTTATATCCAGAGCTATCTGGACATGAACATTTTAAAATCATGGCAAATTGGAAGCATTTAGATTCTAAAAGAATTGAGGAAATGGAGCAATTCAGTGATTTAAAGGATGGCTTATATCGAGCCACAGAACATTATTCGATGGGAATGAAACAAAGATTAGTCTTAGCTTTGGCTATGATGGCTAAACCTAAATTGCTTATTATTGATGAGCCTACGAATGGTTTAGATCCACAAGCTATATTTGATTTAAGAAATAAGCTTTTAACTATACGAAATGAAGGAACAAGTATTTTATTATCTTCCCATCAGTTAAGTGAACTCGATAAATTAGCTGATCGAGCTTTATTTATTAAAAGTGGAAAGTTGATCAAAGAGAAGAATATGGACGAACTTCGTCAAAATCATTCGATTTATCGATTAGAAGTTTCTAATCCGAAAAGTGTATTGCTTCTTTTAAAAAATTCTTTTATTAAAGAGCATGTTCTTTATATGCAATGTGATTCCAAAGAAGAATTTTCTAAATCCTTGCAGATACTGATTCAAAATAATATTTTGGTGTATTCCTTGGCTGAAGTGCATCAGGATTTGGAAACATATTATAAGGAACTATATAAGGGTTAAGCGTATGTTATTAAAAAATGAATTAAGATTTCTTTTTTCAAAAAGAAATATTTTAGTATTGATCCTTGTTTTAAGTGGCGTTTTATCCGTGTATTTTTTTAAATACAATACTGAATATGAACAATATGCATCCAATCAAATCATGTATTATTATGAAATGATAAATGAAGAAAACCAAAGAATCAATATTCTTCCAAAAGAAAAAATGAATGAGTTCTTTAGAGAGGATAGTATTTATTGTCAAAAGTTATTAAGTGATTGGAAAAATGACGAGGATGCAAAAACAATCGCAAAAGATATGTATGATAGGGATCAAAATATTTTAAAATATATTGATTCAGGTATGGATTTGTCAAATTTTAAATCGATTCTCCAAAATAATAAACAAGACTTAAAAAAACGAATTCAAATGGAAAAAACATATATTGAAAATGAATATTATGACTTTGTATATCAAAACAAACCGACGGGTTGTTATTTGATGGTGCAATTTTTAAAAGGAAACAATCTTTTCTTTTATTTATTCATGATTTTGATTCTAGTGTGGAATGTGGATATATGGTCTAAAGATTTAGAAAACAATACATTTCGATATTTATTTACAATAGGGAAAAGTCGTAAATATGTATACATACTTCGTGCGTTGTTACATATTTTTATCACTGTTTTTTTTAGTATACTATTTTTCGTTGTATTGTATTTGATTGGATATATAAATTGTGGAAGTGGCATAGAGTTATTGATTGGAACAACACCAGTGATTATTTACTTGTCTCATCATATTCTTTCTGTACTTGGATGGGTTTTGTTTAGTGCTTCATGTATACAATGTTTATCTTTGTTGACGAAAAATAAAGGTATGAGTCTAATGTTGACGGGGTTATTATTTGTTTTTATGTATACATATTTGCATATTGAAACTTTATGGGCCTATACATCTTTGTTTTTTATAGGCGCAATATGCATACAGTTCATTTCATGTCTCTATTTAGAAAGATTGGATTTAGGTTAAGTTTATGGGTTTAGAAATAAAAAGTGTATTAAAGAATAAAGTGAGTGCTGTTATCTTTTTCATTTTATTGGTATTGAACATGGTGCAAGTACCAAATTATATGGGACATGAGTATGATGTGGAACAGAATATGAATATTTTTGAAACACAGATTCAACAATACCAAAGAGCTTTATCAGATATCAATCTACAATACATGGCCGTAAAACATATGAGTGCAGAGGAAAAGGTGTATTGGAATAGTTATCAGGATTATTTAAGCTGGGCTATTGATAATGCCAAAGCTGGATGGAATTTATTTAACAAATATGGAAAAGAAGTTTTTAAAAATAAAGGATTAATAAAAAGATATAATGAAATTACATTATGGGATAAGCTGTATCATTTGGATGCTTTAAAAAAGAATGGTGATGAAAAATTTATGCGCCAAGTTCATAAATTAGGCTTTGAAGAAGCAGATATTTCATTTGATCAGAGTCGGATTTTTATGGTTGGTAGCCAAATATCTCAAAATAAAAAAGAGGATTATAGAACCGTTGAATTATCTGTTCAAGAACAGCTACATCAATTAGAAACAAATACGGAACAATATGTAGGAAAAGGCCCATGGTATTTTTTAGCACACCAGTTAAGAATAGACAGTTCATTTGCGTATTTGTTTATGCCTCTATGTTTGATTTATTGTGTTGTTGTTTTAATGTACGAAAAAAAGACAGGTGTTTTTGAGCTCGAACAATTAAATGATGTGCACTTTTTCGTACACATACAAGTAAAATTATTTATAGCTTTTTTACTTCTTATGATTGCATCAATTGGTATTCCTTTTCTTTTGCTAGGGATTAGTAATGGCTTTGCAGGATGGGATACATGGATGTTGGCTGACACTAAACATTTTTTCTCTTTTAAAAGGATGTATCATACAGACAATTATGTCATAAATAATATGTCTGAATATTATGCGACAGAACTAGGATTTATACCTGATTTATCTTTTATTCCATTATGGAAAGCTTTAATAATATCTTTACCATTAATTCTTCTGAAATTAGAACTTTATATTCAAATGGCTATGTTTTGTGTATATACCTTCACGAAAACAGGATTTAATTATTTATCTGGAATAATTTGTATTATTTTATATGTCATCAGTCAAAGAATGGATTTGATATCTTTTATAAATCCGTTTAGTATAAGTCCGAGTTTGAGTGTTTTATCGGGTTGTGGTATGCAAAACTGGTTGAATTCGATTTGTATATGTGTCGTTTTTATTTTTGTTTTACTATTTATAAATTTTGTGAGTGTTCGACAGAAAGATAAGGTGGGCTTATGAAAAAAGTATTATTGATATGCATAATTGTGCTTGCTATTATTTGTCCTTTGCATATCTATCATGATAAGAAAAAAGTAGAAGATATAAAATCTGGTGCAATTGTAATCAAAAATTCAGAAACACCTATTGATGAATTACATCCAGAATTTGCATATTTATGGTTGTTTCCATATGGAATTGTAGAAGTGGTACTACTATCTTTGTATTATGTTCGAACAAGAGATTGATTAACTGCAATTGGAAAAGTAGGGAGCAGGTTATGAAAAAAATAATAATGGTTTTGGTTATCTTTATATCAAGTATTATTTTTTATGATAGTTATGTTAACTTGTCACAGAAACAATATAATGATGTGATAAATATGAGTTACAAGTTTGCTCAAGAAAACGATATGGAAGTTGTTCCAATTGATTTACAATTAAGTGAAGAAAAGCAAGAAAGAACAGAACAATTTAATCAAGTATACAGTTTTTTGCAAGAACATTCGTATCCTTGTTTTGTTGGCATAGTTTCTAAAAATATAAAAACGGAATATGTATATCTTCCAAAACAAAATAAACTACCGATTTATACAGAAGAAAATAAAGCGATTGATTTTAATAAAAATAGCGATCATTATTTGTCTTCTTCTTATAAGGATAAAAGTAGGTATGCAACGATTGATTTTATTGATCAAGATTATCATAGTGAATACAATAATGTGCATAGAATAAAGACTTTTGCGAATTATCTAGAAGATTGGAATGGAAATACACTATTTCCGTTGTATTTTGTTACAAATTCTAAGCAGGATTTGTTGAAGGATTTAGAGGATACGAAAATATTATCTGAATTGAAAGTGGATGGTGATATCACAACATCCGATTTTTCTACAGGAGTGATTGACTATTCGTTTTTAAAGAGAATTTTGATGTATTTAGCAATTGCGGTTTTATTATGTCTTTTATCTGATGCATTGACATCTAGAAAAGAAGTTTTTATTCGTAAGATGCAAGGTGCTACTTCATGGTTTATTTATAAGAGGCTATATGGAAAATTTTATTTGTTAAGTATATTGATGTTTGTATTAACACAAGCTTTATTATATTTTCTTGTGGTTCAAAACTTTAGACCTGTTACTCATGAACTTATTCAATATTTACTGCAGTCTGCTCTTCTTTTTGTACTTTGTCTGATTGTAGTTGGATTTATAATATATGTCTTATTAAGTCAAATTCAATCGGTTGTTATATTGAAAAAATCTCAGTTTAGATGGATTTCAATGACTCTGTTTATATTGAAATGTGTCTTTTTGATTTCAATATTTATACCATTATTGACTTCGTTCAAGTATACATCTCAAGTGGTTCAGGATGGGTATTACTTAAATAAATACAAAGAAACCTATAATAATTATCTTCGTTTAGAGGGTGTTAATATAAATATGTTTTCTTTGGAGTTCCAAGATGCGATGAGTCAGTTGAATGAAAAGATTCGAGAATATCCATATATATATGAAGATTTCTCAACCAAAATAAATCGTGATGGGGATGAAATAACATATCCTTATATCATTGTAAATGAGCAGTATTTAAAGGAATATGATTTATATAAGGATGGTAAGCCAGTTAAAACATTTAAACCGGGTACTCTTTATGCTCCAAAATCAGTGAATGTAGATGAAAGTTATTGTTTGGCTACGGAGTGTGAGTATGATCAACTTGATGATGGTTATGTCATGCTTTCGCATAGTTTAAGAGAGGATAATTGGCATGTAAAAAATCCAATTATTTATGTTGTGGATGAAAACTATGATATGAGTCAATTTGGTATTTTTATTAAGGATAAAGATAAAACCGTAAAGAAGTCCATTAATGATTTCTTGAAATCTAAGGGATTGTATCAAAATATGAATTATGCGTATGAAAATTATGATTATGGAAAAAAGACTATGGTAATCAATAAATTGATTATAGATTCTGCTATATTACTTTTTGTATATGTGATTGTCTTATTCTTGTTCCAGTATCAATCTATATACTTATATTTTTTAGAAAATCGAAAGATGATTTCTTTAAATTGTTTGTTGGGAAAAAACATCTGGCAAAAATATCGTGATTTTATTATTGTGAATCTGTTTGTTTATCTTGTCTTGCTGTTGTGGATGGTTCTAGTTGTAAAAAATATTTCGACAATAGGCTTGTATTTGTGGATATTCACTATTCTTATCGATTTTATAATAGCTCTAATTTTTAGAACGTATTTTGAAAGAAAGAAAGTGTTGTTATCTTTGAAAGGAGATTTGGAATGAAGGTAGTAGTAGTTGATAAGATTCATAAACAATATCATGATCATGTGATTTTTGATGATTTCTCAATGGAAATAGAACAAGGAAGTTTTGTCGCAATACAAGGTGCTTCAGGATCAGGAAAATCTACATTGTTAAATATGATTGGTCTTTTGGATTCTCCAGATAAAGGGAATATTGTGATTTTTGATAAGAAAAATGTAAAACCATTTTCTAGACAGGCCAATAAATTGTTAAAGGCAAAAATAGGATATTTATTCCAGAATTTTGCGTTGATTGATAATAAGAGCGTGTATTACAACTTGTATTTGTCTATTGATCACTTTTCATTTCCAGATAAGAAGGAAAGAATTCTAAAAGCACTTGAAGATGTGGGCTTAAAAGATTTTGAAAATAAAAAGATATGTGAATGTTCTGGTGGAGAGCAACAAAGAGTTGCCTTAGCTCGTCTTTTAATCAAACCATGTCAATTGATTTTGGCAGATGAACCAACAGGAAGTTTGGATTCAGTAAACAAAGAGGTTGTGTTTAAAATTCTAAAGAAAATGCAGTCACAGGGAAAAACAATTGTGATAGTCAGTCATGATGAAGAGCTTGTAGAAAGAGCGGATCGTATAATAAATATCTAAAATGCACTTTAAGCACGCGTATAAGACGCAAGAATAACTGAATGTACTTTAAATAAGCAAACATTCAGTTCTCTAAACGTTAGTATTTTACTACTTAAGAGAAAGCAAAAGCCTTTATATAAAGGCTTTTTTTTCTTTTGCCTAAATACTATAAATTCGTATGTGTAGGTCACAAATAGGTCACACAACTTTTTAAACTAAAAACCTTGAAGAATATCTAAAATGGTAGTCACCTTTTCATGTGAGAGTATTGGTAGTACTCTTAATTATCTTGGATGTTCGCAGTATCCAGGATATTTTTTTATAAAAGAAAAAGCCTTAATCAAAACATGATCTCTGATAGCGAGAGTTACGATTAAGGAGTAGTTAATAAAAATAGGAAGCAGTGTCGTTTCCAAGACTGCTTCCTCAAAACTAATGTTTTTCCTTGCAAACGTAGTTTAACACAGATTAGTAATAGATGTCAATTACATCAAATAAGTAATCAAATGTTGCCTTAAGTTTCTGATTGAAGCTATAGTCGTAATCTCGGTATATTCTATTCTTTAAAAATTTCAATTGATTATTGATTTTGCGCTTAACCCCATCGCTTGTAATCATGTGAATTGATGCGTAAAGTAGTGTAACGATTTGTCTGATTTTTTCTTTAGCAAGATATTTATCATTTCTTTGACGCTTTATTGATTTTAGACTGATTTTTACTGCATGATTAGTTTGGTGCTTCGATTCTTTGATTGTAACATCGTTTAATATACAATTATTATGAGCAGCTGCATTTCTTAATTCTTTTACATCTTTCATAAGATAAAAGTCATTCAGTAAGTCTTTATCGTTCCATCTATCTGCACAAAATTTGTAGAATCTTAAATAATCGCCAAAAGATACAATTTCTATCAATGTCCATGCTGGATAATTTCCATTGTAATGTTGAGTGATATCACCAACATAAGAACTATTGGCTTTTTCAAGTATTCTTTTCTCTAAAACTTGTCTATTTTGGCCTAGACTTATCATAAAATCATTTACTATTGAATAACCATCTTCAGCTTCGTCATTTTCCGAACGATGTAATAATTTAAGTTTGGAATAATGCTCTATATCTAGAGCAATTTCAAGGATAATACCTCGCAAATAATTATCGATAATAGCTAGATCAACTAGATATGCAAAATCAAGATTTACATATTTACCTTTGTTTACTCCATCAGGATGTTTTCTAAAGTTTTTTCGGAAAGATGTTAACTTATAATAATAATTGTTGCTTGTCAAATAATCTTCAGTACGTTCCTTGCAAAAAACATTAAAGGATATTCCTTTATCTTCTAAACGTTTCACCTGATCTGTAACGCTTAATTTTTGTTTGTATATATTCATCCTATCCCTCCTCATATAATCATACCTAAATTACTTATTATCCTTCTTAACTCTTTTTTATATATTAAGAAATTGATTTCGGAAAAGATGAATTTAAAAATGACTGAATGATGAGTCGCTACAGTCTTTTTGTATATTAAAAAAACAAAATATCACAATCCATTTCGAATACAAAAAGGATTATCGAAAGTACAATTAAACTATGAGGCTAAGTCATTTTAAACGTGATTTTTCTTATTATTCCAAGTACCGATGACTTCATTAACTGTTGATACTGTTACAAAAGCTTCAATATCACTTTCTTGAAGATAATATAGTAATTTTTTATATTCATTTGTAGCCATGATTGTGACAAGCTCTGTATGCTCTGTTTTATCATAACCACCTTTTGCCGAATATAAAGTAACACCACGCTTTAATGTGTTCATTATATAATCTTGAATGACTTCATATTCTTTGGATAATATGCAAATCTTCTTTTTCTTATTAAAACCATCAATAAAATAATCTACAGCTTGACCATTGGCTAGTGTTGCCAATGCACCAACCACTAAAGCGCCAATATCATATACAATTAGACTTGTTGTACAAATGAGTAGTCCAACTAACGTACAAGCTTTGCCTAGATCCATATGTGTATATTTATTGACAATTTTCGCAATAATATCCGTTCCACCACTCGATGCGTTTACACGAAATAGAATGGTTTGTCCAAATGCTAAAATCAATGTATAGGTAGCCATGTCGAAAACAGCATTTTGTGTTAAAGATACATTATTTGGATAAATTTTTTCAAATACAGCTAGAAATAAAGGCAATAATAAAGAGGCATAAATCGTTTTTGCACCAAACTCTTTACCAATTAGAACAATACCTAGAATCAACAATAAGGCGTTGATCACAAAGGTAAGTGTAGAAATAGATAGGCTTGTGATTTTAGCTAAAACCATAGCTAAACCAGTAACACTTCCAGTGATGACTTCACTAGGAATTAAGAAGAAATATATGGCGACACTGATGATGAACATGGCGAGTGTGATAGTCAAAAAGCTTTTTAATGTATTCGTTTTCATTTGTAAAACCTCCGCTTTTTATTATGCCAAAAAAAGTGTAAAAAAAGAAGAGTTATCTCTTCTTCGCATCGGTTTTATTAAATTTATCTCTACGCTTTGTAGATTGAATGAATAGGCGCTTCATTTCTTGTGTATCTTCTTGTTCTAAAGAATCTCTAAAGTGAGAGATTGAATCGATAAACTGGTTGATTTCATCTAATAAGATATCTTTATTCATGATAAATAATTCGGTCCATAAATCTTCATTGATTTTCGCAATACGAGTTAAATCCCGAAAGCTATCTCCCGTATATTCTACAAGATGAGCATTATCGTGTGTATTCATTAAAGATACTGCAATGACATGGGTTAACTGTGATAAAAAGCCGATCATTTTATCATGCTCTTCAATAGATAGAGTACAGATTCTACCAAATTCCATTTTAGTAGCTAAGTCTTTTACGGCTTCAATTGTTTCCTTTTTATTCTTTTGAGTTGGAACAAGAATAAAGTTAGAACCCTTAAAAATTGTCTCATCGCTAAATTCAATACCACGAGATTCTCTACCACACATGGGGTGAATACTCAATAATTCAAGATCTTCGCGTAATACATCTTGAATGGGTTTAACAATATTTGTCTTTACACCACTAATATCCATTAATAATGAATGTTTAGGAATATCATTCTGATAGACTTCGATCCAAGGAAGAATTTTAGTTGGATATAAACAGAAGATAAATGTATCACACTTTGAAATGACATTTAAAGGATTTGTGCTACCATCTACGATGATTTTTAATTCTTTGGCTTTATCAATCGTTTGTTTAGAAACATCAATACCGTAAACATTGTAGTTTAAGTGTGTTAGTTTCTTCGCAAAACTCGCTCCCATTAATCCAAGTCCTATAATCGCAATATTTGTCATAGAATCTCAACCTTTCCACCTAAGCTTTGAATGTCTTCAAAGAAAGTAGGGTAACTCTTTGTGATGGCTTGGGCATCATCAATAATACATTCGGAACCTGCACATAATCCAAATACCGTCATTGCCATAACAATGCGGTGATCGTTATGTCCAAAGATTTCTACTGTGTTATTTGATTTATAGTGTTCTTTACCGTGAATTTGAATCGAATCAAATGTAGAAGTAATATCTACACCCCATTTTTTTAATTCGGTTTCCATAGCTTCAATGCGATCACTTTCTTTCATGCGTAAACGAGCTGCATTCACAATATTTGTTTCACCATTTGTGAAACTGGCTAAGACACATAAGATTGGTCCTAAATCTGGACAATTAGATAAGTCGATAGTTTGTGGTGCAGGTTGTTTTTTTGTGAATGTGATCGTATCCTTGTCACTTGTAAAACTAGGAATACAATCTAAAATGGCTTTATCTCCTTGTTTACTTGACATGTCCATGTTGGAGCATGAAAGAGTATTGTTTAAAGTGCCTAACACCGCAAAGAAGGCTAGTTGAGAAAAGTCTCCTTCAACAGAAACGTCTTGTGCTTTATAGTGTTGGTTTCCTTTGATTAAATATGAATTTGAACTTGTTTCTATAATTTCAATGCCAAATTTCGCTAACATTTGAATCGTAAGATTTACATAGCTCTTTGATTCATAAGGCTCAGTAATTGTAAGTGTACTATCTTGATTTAATAATGGAAGGACAAACATGAATCCGGTAATAAATTGGCTGGAAATATCTCCTTGTACAACGTAGTCTTTCGCTTTTAGATTTCCACTTACAATGATTTCTTTATCGGATTGGTTGAATTCAATATTTTGTTTCTTAAATTCATTTTCATATACATCCATGGGTCTTTGAAGCAATCTTCCTTGACCTAAAAATTTAACTTTGGCATTTGTACATGCAGCAAGTGGAATCAAGAAACGTAAAGTAGAACCGGATTCATTCGCATTACACGTAATATTTCCTTCTTGTTTAAAAAGATTAGTGCCTGTTACTTCATATGTAGTTTCATCGATTTGTTTAATTATAGCACCCAAAGCTTTCATGCAGCCAACGGTTGCTTCAATATCCTTTGAGTTTGTGACATTGGAAACAATACTTGTACCATCACTTAATGAGGCACAAATCAATGCTCTATGTGCCATAGATTTGGATGCGGGTATCTTTACATTTCCATGTACTTTACTTGGTGTTACTTTTACTTTCATTCAAAATCCCCCTGAAGTGGCTTAATGGCAAGCCTAGACATATATAAATCTAATAAACCAAACGCAACTACACTATCCACAACAATTCTTGCTCGGTGCAAGATGCATGGGTCGTGTCTTCCTTGAATTTTAAGATCCACGTTTTCTTTTGAAAGATAATCCACAGATTCTTGCGTTTTAAAAATCGATGGCGTTGGCTTAATGCAAGTATGGATCAAAATCGGCATACCATTTGTGATACCACCATTGATTCCGGCATTGTGATTTGTTTTAGTTTCAATTTTATCATTAAAACGGAAGGCATCATTGGCTTGAGATCCTTTTAGTTTCGCAAAGCCAAATCCTTCACCAAAGGAAACGCCTTTAACGGCTGGTACAGAGAAAATTAAGTGTGATAAAATGCTTTCTACAGAATCAAAGAAAGGTTCCCCTAGGCCTGCAGGAAGACCTATAATGGCAGTTTCTAAAATACCACCTAATGAATCACCTTCAGCAGCTGCTTTTTCGATTTCTTGAATCATCTGATCTTTGACTTGATCATCTATAACCGCAAAGGTTTTATCATTGACTTCTTGAATTTGTTTTTCTAAAACACGAGAGTCTTGACTAAAAGGAATATCCGAAAGGGTATATAAACTTTCAATGTGTGATCCAATTACTATGCCTTGTGATTTCAGAATTTGTCTGCAAATGCTTCCGGCAGCTACAATGCATGCGGTAAGTCTTCCGGAAAAGTGTCCGCCACCACGATAGTCTTGATATCCATTGTATTTTTCAAAGGCAGTAAAATCAGCATGTCCAGGACGCAATCTTCCATGAAAAGCAGAATAGTCTTTTGACTTTGTGTTTTGGTTTTCAATTAGAATGGTAAGTGCTGTACCTGTTGTATAGCCATTATACATCCCAGAAAGAATATGTACTTCATCCGTTTCGTGTCTTTGGGTTGAAATTTTACCTGTTGCCTTACGCTTATCCATGTCCGATTTGATTTGTTCTATATCCACCTTAAAGCCTGCAGGAAGACCATCTAACGTAATACCAATGGCAGGGCCATGGCTTTCACCAAATAATGTCCAAGATATATTTGTACCAAAATTATTCTTCATAAGGTCCTCTTTCTAATACTTCTTGTATTTCCTTAAAAGAAAGTTCTTTGATGATATAAGAACCAGATTGTTCAACTAAAACGGTAGATACTGTATTATGATTGCTTTTCTTATCATGCGTTACATATTCTAATAATGTGGCAGTATCATAGTCTGGTACTTGAGGCAAATCTAATTTTTTATAGATGTTTAATACGCGTTGTTTTAATGTTTTATCTTCAATAAAGAATAACATACCCATCGCCACACATTCTCCATGAAGATATGTATTTAATCCATATGCAGATTCAATGGCGTGTCCAATGGTGTGCCCAAAGTTTAAAATCTTTCTAAGATTACTTTCTCTTTCATCTTGTTGAACTACATCTCGCTTTAATTCAATGGAACGCGTAATAATCGTATCGATATCTAATGTGTCTTGTTCAAATAAAGAGACTAAGTGATCATCTAGAATCAGTCCCATTTTAAGTGCTTCACAAAGACCATTGTGCTGTTGGCGAAGGGAAAGAGTCGATAATACGTTTGGATCAATAATAACGGTTTTTGGTTGCCAAAATGCACCTACAATATTTTTATAGGAACCCATATCAATGGCAACTTTACCACCTACACTTGAATCAACCTGGCTTAATACAGTTGTTGGGATGTTGTAGAAATCAATGCCGCGCATATAACTAGCGGCGACAAAGCCTGCAAGATCTCCGACAACACCACCGCCTACCGCAATAATGGAATCTTTTCTAGACATGTTGTGTGAAATCATTTCTTCTAAAAGATGTTTATATTGATCAAAACATTTGGATTGTTCACCTTGCGGAATGGTGCATATAAAAGAATCAGGACACTGTTCTTTTACGATGTTGACCCATTTTTCAGGCACACCTGTATCTGTGATAATCGCAATTTTTCTTGATACAGGAATATATTCATGTACTTTTTGAATTGCGTTTCTTTCAATATATATTGGATATGAATGATTTTCTAAATAGACATTTAACTTCATAATAAAAAACTCCTTTCGTATATCATACCATGAACATAAACTTTTTTCAGAAATTTTCTGAAAGAAATAGTGTAATGAATATATGGAGTACTTAGTTAAAATTCAAGACTATTTGAAATTGAAAATAAAGGATACATATCGTGTCGCAATTATTGGAAAGGAAATCGCAAAAAAAAGAAGGATTGAATGTAGAAGATTTAATGATTGCGTGTTTGTTGCATGATGTGAGTGATTTTGAGTGTTTAAAAGATCAATTAAAAATATCCACAGCCTTATAAGCTGTGGATAAATGTTTCTACACGATACATGATTTGTTTCAAATTCTCAATATCTGTTTGAATATTTCCTGTTTCTAAGGAATGATTTCCATCAACAATACTATGAAATTCAATAAGATGATAAATACAATAGTGTTCAATCTTATCGAAGTTAGCCCACTGATCTTTGGCTCCAGAATACACTAAATCTTTTTGTTGAAGATATTCCAAAGTAAAATCTAATGGTGTGAAATAGATGTTGGCAGTTAACTTATATTCATGGGCAAGTTTAGCTGCACAATAAGTACCTATACTTTTTGAGATAAAAAGAATGGAATCATAAGCTTTTAAATCGAATTTATGAATTTGGTCTTTGGCTTGTTTATATGCCTCATCTTTAGATTTGTTTAAATCAAAGTCTAGGTTTTCAAAATGAATTTCTTTGATTTCATAATCCATATTCTTTAATATCTTCTTTGAATAATATAGTAATGGTTTATCAGTGTGATATCCAATTCCAGGAAATAATATAGCAAGTTTCATGCCTTTAGTATAAGATTAGTCATCTAAATTATCAATGGCATATTGTGCTTCTTCAGCTGTGAATTTTTCTCCATATTCCGAAGTTAATTGATCATAGATGGCATCCTTTGACATGTTCATAGTTTCTTGATAGTTCTTTGCGGAATTCAAAGCTACTTCTAAATAGTCTCCCTTGATGTTATCAATGGCATACTGCGCTTCTTCTGGTGTAAACTTTTCTCCATTTTCTGAAGCTAATTGATCATAAATTCGAGCTTTTGACATATGCATCGTCTTTTTGTAGTTTTCTCCGCATTTTAATGCATTTTCATTATAATCCGCATTTAGATTATCAATCGCATATTGTGCAGCTTCTGCATCAAACTTTTCTCCATATTCCGACGTTAATTGATCGTAGATACCTTGTTTGGACATGTGCATCATATCGCTATAAGTTTTTGCGCTACGTAGCGCATTGCGATACTCTTTTGGAAAACTTGTATCTTCCTTTGTTTCTACTATTTTTTCTTTTGTGTCTTTAGTCTTAGTTTCTTCATCACTCGTTGTTGAACAAGCGACAGCCGATAAGACAATAGCGGCTGTTAAAAATACTTTTAAACCCTTTTTCATATATACTCCTTATTTCTTTTTCTTTAGTATAAGAAATATATAAAGATGTTTGGTATGCCATGAGCATACATTTAAATCAGGGAATCAATCCACATAAAAAACCATACATCTAAACATAAAAATAGAAAGAAAATAATGGAATAAAGGATTGGCCATGGTACTTTAGACATGTGTTTATGGAATAGATTTTTATTATAGTAAAGGAATAACCCGAAATAAATAAACACAAAACAACTCAGTTTATTGATAAAGCTATTATTGATGGTTTCACCTGGCTCCATATCTACCACAATCATAAGCGTAAATGTGATCCAGGCAAGACTGATCATCTTAGATTTGAATGTGTCATTATTAAATGGTGGAATAACAACTAGTTTTTGTTGAATGGCTAGATCCATTTCTTTCACAGAATTATAGCGATTCTTATAATCTAATTGTGTTGCCTTTAAAATGACTTGTTTTAAATCAAATGGGATATTGTTTTGATGTTCTAAAGAACAATTTAATAAGTAGTTCATTAATTTACCTAAGGCATATATATCTGTTTGTGGATTGGATTGTTGAAAACCAAATTGTTCGGGTGCTGCATAGCCAACACTGCCTAAAATAAGAGTGTCTTTACTTTTCTTGGAATCTAGAAAACGAGCAATGCCAAAATCAAGGAGTGTCACTTTATTATCATGATAAATAATATTTTCTGGTTTGATATCACGATGGATAATTGGTGGATTTAACTTATGTATTGAATCTAAACACTCGCATAATTGATGCGTGATGTCTTTAACTTGTTCTTTTGAAAAGGATTGTTGATCTAATGTTTTTCCTTCAATATATTCTTCAATTAAAGTTAAATGATTGTCATTTTCTTGGATCACAAAAATCTTAGGTAGATATGGATTCTTAATCTTTTGAAGTGTTTGATAAAGTGTTTTATCATAATAATTCAATTCTTTCTGGATATATTTAGTGTGTGTTGTTTCATGTTCTACTAATGAAATTGTTTTATCTTGATCTTGTTTAATTATTTGTAAAGTCTTCATAAATTGCTCTTTCTTGTGTATATTATAAGTATTATGGTAGAGACAAATCAATTATTAAAAACAATTCAAGAAACAAAGAGTGATGGATTAAATACTTTAATGGAAAGTCTAGATGATTTAACTTTTTCAGAGTATTTAAATCATATCATTGATGCTAAGCATATATCTAAGGCACAAGTATTATCGAAGACGACAATTCAAAGAAATTATGGATATCAGATTTTTGATGGATCAAAGGTTCCCAATAAAGATAAGGTGATTCAGTTAAGTTTGGGATTAGGTTTAGATTTGCGTATGACAAATAACTTATTGTCATTATCGAATAATGGGATGTTGTATCCAAAGGTAAAAAGAGATGCATTATTGATTTATTGTATCGAAAATCATAAGAGTGTATATGAAACTAATGAGTGCTTGATGGAGTATAGGTTAGAGTTGTTGGACTAAAAAAAGAAATGATTTCTCATTTCTTGTAGTTAAGTAGGGGATCTAATTGTTTGACAAGAATACCTTTTTCTTCAAATTCTTCTATTTGTTCAGCAGGTACTCGAGTATCTGTTACTAAGTAAGCAAATGAGTCTGGCTTTGCGACTACAAATTGATGCACATAATTAATTTTTGTCGCATCTGCTAAAATAAAGGCAGCCCCACTGCACCTAGAAATCATAGATTCATTGATGATTACTTCCGGAAGAATTGCCGTACTCATGCCAACTTCGTTGTCAAATCCGTTACAACCTAAAAATGCTTTGTTGGCTTTGACTCTTTGAAGATTGTTTAAGGCAAAATCACCGGTCATTGTTTCTTTAGGAAAACGAAGCTCGCCTCCAGTCATTACTATTTGTACATTTGGGTCATGATCACAGAAAATAGCTTTTCCGTTATTTGTGATGATTGTGACCCTTTTTCCGATAATATATTTTATGACTAATAGTGCAGTTGAGCTTGTGTTGATGAAAATTGTATCTCCATCATCTACAAATGTTGCAGCAAACTTGGCAATCGCATGTTTATAAGCTTCGTTTGGATCTATGTCATGTTCAACAAAGTTTTGAACAAGTTTAGCACCACCATAGAAACGTTCAATAGCTCCCATGTCTTCCCAATATTGTAAATCTCTGCGAATTGTTAATGGTGTTACATTCAATTCTGAAGCCAGTTCTTCCACGTTTACAGTACCTTTGACCTGTATTTTTTGCATGATTTTTTTTCGTCGCTTATCTACGACTTCTTTTGTCATTTTCATAAAACCTCTCCCTTTTTACATGTGTTACTTAACCCTTTTAATGTTATTATTTTATTTTTATAATTTTCACAAAGATGCTTTTCTTTTATTTTATTACATAATAAAGTGAATTGATAATAGTATTGTATTTTTTCTCTAGGATTCATATTTTCTGTGTTAACGGATTTAAATACATTCAAACTTTGTTTATAATCCTTTCTTGATACTAAGTATACGGCATCCATAAATTCCCAGTTAAATAATGGTGAAACCTTTGCACCTTTTACTTTTGTGTTACGCATTCTTTCTAATTTATTATATTCTTGTTTTGCACAATCTAAATCATTCAACATAAATGAACAATAGAACTTTGTGTAATGATAGATCAATAACTGATCAATTGAACTGTGGAAAAACTTTGAGTTTTCTTCAATATGTTCCAAGCACTTCTTATATTCCATTTGATCTATATAATATAAAGTATCGAATATTTTTTTATCATTTTTATAGGCGTGAAATACGTCTTTTTTTAATAGTTCATTAAATTGTTTATTTGCTTTTTCAGGATTTAAATCATAGGCAATTGTTTTGATTGCCTTTCTATATAAATGCTTTAAATATTCAGAATAAAGTGCAATGCCCAAGATAATGATTAATAGAATGATAAATAGTATTTTAGTAGATATAAATTCAGCTTGAATGATCTTATAAATACTGTAGCCTGCAAATAAAATATAGAATGTATAAGATATAATTTGTTGAGCATTTTGTGAAAAAGACATCTTTTCTAATGTTTTCATGTTGTACCTTCTTTCTTTAAGTTTATTTTATCTAAAAAGAACATATAAGTCAATCATATAATGGGATTAAAAGAACGTAAAAATGGATATAAAGAATTAAATAATCATAAAAAAGTTAAAACAAACATATAATGCGATTGTTTTTAATCTTTTAATGTTTTATGATTTGAACGTCAAAAAACCATGGTAAAAAAACAGAAAGAGGAAAACAAAATGTCAAAAGTAGATGAAATTACAAGAGATTCTTGGATCATGTCAACTTTCCCAGAATGGGGTACTTGGTTGAATGAAGAAATTGAAAATGAAGAAGTAAAACCTGGCACTGTAGCAATGTGGTGGCTAGGATGTACTGGTATTTGGTTTAAAACACCTGGTGGTGCAAACATTACAATTGACTTATGGGCAGGAAATGGTAAACGTACTCATGGTGATGGAAAAATGAAAGTTGGCCATCAAATGGCTAATATGTGCGGATGTAGAAATATGCAGCCAAATTTAAGAGCCGTACCATTTGTAATCGATCCATTCGCAATTAAGCAAGTAGATGCAGTATTAGCAACACACTATCATCAAGATCACATGTCAGCTGAATATGCTAGTCACGTACTAAAATCAGGAATGACTACAGTGGATGAAAATGGAAATGAAATTCCAGTACCATTCATTGGTCCTAAAAAATCTGTTGAATTGTGGCAAAAATGGGGCGTACCTGCAGATCGTTGCATTACAGTAAAACCTGGAGATACATTTAAAATTAAAGATATTGAAATTGTTGTGCTAGATTCATTTGATCGTACTTGTATCACAACAACGGATTCACAGGGGCCGGATCGTGAAGATCTTCGTGGCAAATGTCCAACAGATATGGATGATAAGGCTGTGAATTACTTAGTAAAAACACCAGGAGGAAATATTTATCATTCAGGAGATTCTCATTATTCAATTTATTATGCAAAACACGGTAAAGATTACGATATTGATGTTGCGTTTGGATCATATGGAGAAAACCCAGTTGGAATGCAAGATAAAATGACAAGTGTAGATATCTTACGTATGGCTGAGGCTTTAAGAACAGATGTAGTTATTCCTATTCACTATGATGTTTGGACTAACTTTAAAGCAGACCCAAAAGAAATTGAATTGTTATATAATTATAAGAAAGATGTGTTAGATTACAAATTCCATCCATTTATTTGGGATGTAGGTGGTAAATATGTATATCCAACAGATAAAGCAAAACGTCAATATCACTATCGTAGAGGATTTGAGGATTGCTTCGAAGAGGAACCTAACGTTCCATATCGATCAGTTTTATAAGAAGAGGTAATGAATATGTTGAAAGAAATTGTTGAAAAAGGACACTATTGTTTTGTTGAGAAAGTTGATTCGTGGCAAGACGCCATTCGACAAAGTTATGCACCTTTGTTAAAGGATAATACAGTTGAAAATGAATATGTAGAAGCTGTTATTGAATGTGTCAATAAATATGGACCTTATATTGTGATTGTTCCAGGTATTGCGATGCCACACTCAACAGAAGGAGCAGTAGGATGTAATGGAACAGCTATTTCATTTATGAAGGTGGAAGAAGAAGTTGATTTTGATCCAGAAGATCCAGATAAAAAGGCAAAATTGTTCTTCTCTTTAGCAGCAATTGACCATGATCAGCATATTCAAAATATACAATCATTAATGGATACTTTGATGAATGAGGATATCGTTGAAGCATTGATGAATGCAAAAACAAAAGGTGATTTAGAAGAAATCGCTGATCAATATGAATAATATATGAGGAGAGTAAAATGAATATAATAATGACAGTATGGGACTTTTTTGCGACAAATATTTTGACGCAACCCGCATATTTTATCGGTTTGATCGTATTTATCGGTTACTTATTATTGAAAAAACCAATTTACGATGCATTTGCAGGATTTATTAAAGCTACAGTAGGATACATGATTTTAAGTGTTGGTTCTTCTGGCTTAGTTGGAAACTTTAGACCAATCTTAGTTGGATTAAAAGATCGTTTCAATCTACACGCAATGGTTATTGATCCATATTTTGGACAAAACGCTGTTACAGAAGGTTTACAGGAACAATTTGGTAGAACGTTCTCTCAAGTTATGATCTTATTGTTGATCGCATTTATTATGAACTTAATTTTAGTTCGATTAAAAAAATGGACAAAAATGCGTGCTGTATTTACAACAGGTCATGTACAGATGCAACAAGCATCAACAGCATTCTGGTTGATTCTATTCTGCTTCCCTAAATTAGGAAGTACACCAATTCTAATTGTTATGGGATTGATTTTAGGATTATATTGGGCTGTAGGTTCAAACTTAACAGTAGAAATTACGCAGGAATTAACTGAAGGTGGAGGTTTTGCGATTGCTCACCAACAAATGTTTGGTATCGCATTATTTGGTAGTATTGCTAAAAAGATGAAGGGTGAAAATTCAAAACGTTTGGATGATTTAAAATTTCCAGGATTCTTATCTATCTTTAATGAAAATATGGTCGCAACATCTATCTTGATGTTCTTATTCTTCGGTGCTATTTTAATGGTATTAGGAAAGGATTATTTAGTTGAAGCTGGATTTATCGCAGAAACACAAAACTTCTTCTTCTATACTATGACAACAGCGTTTAACTTTGCGGTATATCTAGCTATCTTACAATTAGGTGTTCGTACATTCGTTACAGAACTTACAAATTCATTCCAAGGTATTTCTAATTCATTCTTACCTGGAGCTGTTCCTGGTATTGATTGTGCCGCTGTATTTGGATTTGGTAGTTCAAACGCTGTAACAGTAGGATTCTTAATGGGTGCTTTAGGACAATTCTTAGCGATTGGTGCTTTATTGTTGATGCATTCACCAACATTGGTAATTGCAGGTTTCGTTCCTGTATTCTTCGATAATGCAGTTATCGCTGTATATGCTGATAATCGTGGTGGTATCAAAGCTGCAATGCTTCTTCCATTTATTTCTGGTTTAATTCAAGTATTCGGATCTGCTTTAATCGCTGGCTGGGTAGGATTAAGTCAATACGGAGGATATTTAGGAATGTTTGACTGGGCAACAGTATGGCCAATCTTTACAGTAATCATGAAATATGCTGGATACGTAGGTGTAGGAATCGTAGTATTGATTTTGGTGGCAATTCCACAATTACAATATCGTAAACACCCAGATACATATTTCTTAATTACAGAAGATTATGATGCATATTTAGAAAAAGTACAAGCTGTAAGTGCTGAATAAAAGGAGATATTACAATGGCAAAATTAAAATTATTAGTATGTTGTGGCAATGGTGCTGGAACAAGTATGATGATTAAATTAAATGTTGAAAAAGTGGCTAAAAAGATGGGACTTGATGTACAAGAAATTCATCACTGTGCAGTGAGTGAAGGAAAGTCTGCTGCTGGAAATTATGATATCGTATTGTGTTCAAAAAACTTCGTTCCTATGTTTGAAGACTCAAAGAAACGTGGAACTAAAGTTGTTGGACTTAAGAATGTAATGTCTGCAAAAGAAATCGAAGAAGGCTTAAAAGCAGCACTTAGTGAATAATAAAAAAATGAAAGCTGCGTTTATGCAGCTTTTCTTATACCCAAAAATAGACAAAAAGAGGAGATAATCATGAAAATTGTTAAGAAAAAACTAGATGATATGTACCGTTGCTATTGCGCAAGTAATATTTATTTTGATGGTCAAAACCATATTTTATTGGCAAGTGAAGATCCAAATGTCGCATGTAATATGTATTATGGAAAAGATTATGAAACAAAAGAAAATGTATGGACACATCCAGGTGGATGTATGTCAATCGTTCCAATTCCAGGAAAAGAAAAAGAGTTCCTTTGCGTTCAAGAATTCTATTTAAAGGTTACTCCATCTTTGGCAAAAATCGTATGGGGAAAATACGATAATGGAACATGGCAATTCAAAGATGTTGTGTCTGTGCCTTATGTACATCGTTTTGGAATTTTTAACCAGAATGGTATCAACTATTTGATCCTAGCAACAGTAGCTACTTCTAAAAAAGAAAAGAATGACTGGAGTGTTCCAGGAAGAATTTATGTAGCTGAATTACCAGAAGATCCAAGTACAGGAGTTGAATTAGAAGTATTATGTGATGGATTATATCGTAACCATGGTTTCTGGCAAACAAAAGAAGATGGTAAAGATGTTGGATACTTTGGAAGTGATCAAGGAATCTTACGTGTAAGTGCACCAGAAAAACGTGGTGGACAATGGAAGGTGGAACCAATTTTATCTGGACATATTGGTGAGATTGCTACAATCGATATCGATGGAGATGGCCAGGATGAAATCATGACGATCGAAGAATTCCATGGAAATACAATTCAAATTTATAAGAAAGATGGAAGTGAATATAAGAAAGTATGGCAATACGATAATGAAATTGATTTTGCGCATGCCTTAGTTGGCGCTAAACTTGCAGGACAAAATGCATTTGTATGTGGTGTCAGAAGAAAAGATTGCGAATTATTTGTCGTTACATATGAAGATGGAGAATACAAAGTCACAATGGTCGATAAAGGTGTAGGACCAGCCAACCTATGTGTTGTACATGAAGATAATAGAGACATCATTGTTGGTGCAAACCATACTGCAGCCCAAGCAGCAATCTACTTTGTTACGGAGGACTAAGATATGTTAGAAGAATTGAAGCAACGTGTATTAGATGCAAATTTATTATTACCAAAATATGGGTTGATCACATTCACATGGGGAAATGTATCTGAAATCGATCGAGAAAAAGGAATCGTAGCGATTAAACCAAGTGGTGTAGAATATGATGTCATGACGCGTGATGATATTGTGCTTGTGGATTTAGATGGAAATATTGTAGAAGGAAATCTACGTCCAAGCTCTGATTTAGATACACATTTGGAATTCTATCGTAATTTTCCAAATATTGGAGGTGTTGTTCATACACATTCCACTTGGGCAACGAGCTTTGCACAGGCAGGAAAAGATATCATTCCATTAGGAACTACACAGGCAGATTACTTTCATGGAGCTGTTCCTTGTACCCGTTTTATGACAGAAGAGGAAATTCATGGTGATTATGAATTGGAAACAGGAAAAGTAATTGTAGAGGAATTTAAAACACGCAACATTGATCCAGATAGAGTTCCTGGTGTATTGGTACATTCACATGGACCTTTCACTTGGGGAACGGATGGATTCAATGCAGTTCATAATGCGGTTGTTTTAGAAGAATGTGCAAAGATGAATGCAATCGCATCTTTATTAAGTAACAATGAAATTGATTCCATGCAGCAGGTTCTATTAGACAAACACTTTAATCGTAAACATGGACCAGGAGCTTATTATGGACAAGCTAAATAGAGAATATAGACTCGGTCTATATGAAAAGAGTATGCCAAGTACGCTTACTTGGGTAGAGAAATTGACAATTGCCAAGAAGAGTGGATTTGATTATTTGGAAATCAGTATTGATGAAAGTGATGCAAAGCTTGCAAGATTGGATCAGCCAACGAATGAAATCAAGGAAGCCATTCAAAAAACGGGTGTTCCTATTTCTTCAATGTGTTTAAGTGGACATCGTAAATATCCACTTGGATCACATGATAAAGAGATTCAAAAGAAATCATTGGAAATCATGAAGAAAGCCATAGATTTTGCGGCTGATTTAGGTGTTCGTATTATTCAGTTAGCTGGATATGACGTCTATTATGAAACTGGGGATCTATACACAAATCATGATTTTGAAACAAATCTAAAGAAATGTGTGGAAATGGCTGCTGAAAAAGGAATTGTATTAGGTTTTGAAACAATGGAAACACCATTTATGGATACAGTAGAAAAAGCGATGCGCTATGTAAATTTAGTAAGCAGTCCATATCTAGGTGTATATCCAGATATTGGAAACTTAAAAAATGCATCTTTATTATATGGTGTAGATGTAGACGAAGATTTGATGTGTGGAAAAGGACATATTTTTGCGAGTCATTTAAAAGAAACTGTTCCAGGTAAATATCGTGAAATTCCATTTGGGACAGGGCATACAGAGTTTGTGAAAAATATCAAAACATTGAAACGACTTGGAGTGCGTATGTTTGTTGGAGAATTTTGGTATGTGAACAATGAAGACTGGCAAGATGTTGTAAAAGATGCTGGGGTATTTTTAAGAGATAAGTTAGATAAGGGATTTGAGTAAATGAATATAAAAGAATTAGAACTTCATGCGAACAATATTCGTAAGAATATATTAACCGAAGTATATAGTGCCAACTCAGGACATCCAGGAGGATCCTTGAGTGGTGCAGATATTTTAACAGAAATCTATTTTGAACAGATGGATATCAATAAAAACAATGTTGATTCAATTGATCGCGATCGTTTTGTGTTAAGTAAAGGGCATGCGAGTCCATTATTGTATGGAACATTAAAAGAAAAGGGGTTGTTAGATGATGATTTAACTACATTTAGAAAGATCAATTCAAATTTACAAGGACATCCCAACATGAATGAAGTTACAGGTGTAGACATGTCTACAGGATCTTTAGGACAAGGTGTTTCTTGTGCTGTGGGCATGGCTATTGTCAATAAGCATGTCGATAAGAATACACATCGAATTTATTGCTTATTAGGTGATGGGGAATGTGAAGAAGGACAAGTATGGGAAGCTTGCATGGCAGCAGCTCATTATAAATTGGATAACTTATGTGCCGTTTTAGACTACAATCATTTACAGATTGATGGAAATATTGATGATGTGATTTCACCAGAGCCATTCGCAAGTAAATTTGAATCTTTTGGATGGAACGTATTGGACGTAAATGGACATGATTTTTATGAATTAAGAAATGCGTTTGAACAAGCTAAACAAGTTAAGGATAAACCAACTATGATTATTGCCCATACAATCAAGGGTAAAGGTGTTTCTTATATGGAAAATAACTATGCATGGCATGGAGCTGCACCAAATGATGAACAATATGAAACGGCAATGAAAGAGTTAGGAGGTCTTGAATAATGGCAAAAGAAGCAACACGTAATGCCTATGGGAAGGCTTTGGCAGAATTAGTTGTAGAAAGAGATGATGTATTAGTATTAGATGCGGATCTTACAAAATCTACAAAGACAATCGATGCAAAAAAGGCAAGACCGGAACATCATTTCAACATGGGAATTGCCGAAGGAAATATGATGGCAGTCGCTGCAGGCATGGCTGCATCAAATAAAGTGGTTTACGCATCTAGTTTTGCGATGTTTGCGGCAGGAAGAGCTTTTGAACAGATTCGTAACAGTATCTGTTATCCAAACTTGAATGTAAAAGTATGCGCAACGCATGCTGGAATTACAGTTGGAGAAGATGGTGCAAGTCATCAATGTATTGAAGATATTGCACTTATGAGAAGTATTCCAAATATGAAAGTATTTGTACCATGTGATCAATATCAGGCAAAGGCTATTGTAAAGGCAGTAGCTGATATTGCAGGACCTTGTTATGTAAGACTTGGGCGTGGTGCAGTAGAAGATGTATATGATGAAAATTATAAGTTTGAATTGGGTAAAGGAAAAGTTTTAAGAGAAGGTCATAAAATCGCATTGGTTGCGACAGGAATGATGGTGCAAGAGGCATTGAAAGCCACTAAAATTTTAGCTAAAGAAGATATCTCAGTTACAGTTGTAGATATGCCTTGTATCAAACCAATTGATGAAGAGTTGATTGAAGAAATCGCAAAATCCCATGAAATCATCATCACTTGTGAAGAACACAATGTGTATGGAGGACTTGGAAGTGCTGTTAGTGAAGTAACTTCTAAGAAGAGTCCAGTGCGTGTGGAAATGATTGGTATGCAGGATACTTTTGGAGAGAGTGGAACACCGAATGAATTATTAGCGAAATATGGTTTGAATGTAGATCATATTGTTGAAAAGGTAAAGGAATGTCTTTAAAAAATATTAAATTGATTGTTGCTGATTTAGATGGTACGCTTTTGCATGATGATAAAAGTTTAGATCGAAATATTAAAAGTGTTCTGATTGAAAAAAATGTTCCACTTACTTTTGTATCGGGTCGAAATGTGCATATTATTCAGGATTATATAAAAGAATTAAATATTACTTTACCTTATATTACGAATAATGGAGCAAACATGTTTTTGGGTGATACATGTATTTATGAATGTCCAATTGATTCTAGTGAATTAAAGACTTGTTTAAATATATTAGTCGCAAACAAAGTTGCGTTCCTGGCTTATACGAATCAGACAATCTATTCAGTTGGATCTCAAGATGGGTTAGATGAATTTAAGAAACGATTGATTGGTAAATGCGAAATTGTTGAAGATGCCAATATTGAAGATATTGTTAGGGAATCAATATTTAAGGTTGTGATGATCCATCCAAATATGGAGAGGGTAAAAGATCAATTGAATTCTGTTTGCGATAAAACATTATGTATGCAATCGGAAGGCATTATTTACACTTTAACAAATTCAGATACTACAAAAGGGAAAACCTTAAAAAAGCTATTGGAATACCTTGATATAGACGCAAACAGCGTACTGGCTTTTGGTGATAACTATAATGATATTTCTATGTTTGAAGTTGCAGATGGTGTTGCTGTAGAAAATGCACAGGAGAGTTTAAAAGAAGTCGCAAAGTATTTAACAAAATCAAATGAAGATGATGGAGTTTCTTATTTCATTCAAAAGAATTTGTGATAGATAAATTTCTATCACTTTTTTATTGACTTTGGAAAAGCAAACTCCTATAATGCCTATAAAGTTACTAGGAATAGTAAGCGGAGGTACTAATTATGAAACGATGTTGTAGCTCTTTAAATGAATAATATTGAATTTATTTAATAGGAGGAAAAGAAAATGACAGTATATAAAGCAATTTCAGATTTAATTGGAAATACACCATTAGTAGAATTAACACATATTGAAGAAAAAGAAGGTTTAGAAGCTAGCGTTGTTGCGAAAGTAGAATTCTTTAATCCAGCAGGTAGTGTAAAGGATCGTATCGCAAAGAAAATGATTGAGGATGCTGAGAAAAAAGGGTTGATCAAGCCAGGTGCTACATTGATTGAGCCAACAAGTGGAAATACTGGTATTGGTATTGCGTCTGTTGCAGCAGCTAAGGGATATAAGGCTATTATGACAATGCCTGAAACAATGAGTGTAGAGCGTCGTAATTTATTGAAGGCGTATGGCGCAAAAGTTGTTTTAACAGATGGCAAAGCAGGTATGAAGGGGGCTATCGCAAAAGCACAGGAATTGGCAGCTGCTACACCAAACAGTTTTATTCCAAGTCAATTTGAGAATCCATCAAACCCACAGGCGCATTATGAATCGACTGGTCCAGAAATTTGGAAGGATACAGAGGGGAAAGTTGATATTTTTGTTGCCGGTGTTGGAACGGGTGGTACTGTAAGTGGTACAGGTAAATATTTGAAGAATCAAAATCCAAATGTGAAAGTGGTTGCGGTTGAACCTAAAACAAGTCCAGTATTATCCCAAGGTCATGCAGGTCCTCATGGTATTCAAGGTATTGGTGCTGGTTTTGTTCCGAATACTTTGGATACAAGTGTATATGATGAAGTCTTTACAGTCACAAACGAACAGGCTTATGAAACAGGTCGTTTAATTGCACATAATGAAGGTATGCTAGTGGGTATTTCAAGTGGTGCTGCTACATATGCCGCTATTCAAATTGCAAAACGCCCCGAAAACAAAGGGAAAACAATCGTCGTATTATTACCAGATACAGGTGAGCGTTATTTATCTACTCCAATGTTTGCGGAATAATAAAAAAATACGAAGTAAAAAATTACTTCGTAAATGTCTTGGCATAGCCATGATCTTCTCTAGAACCCGTACCAATGGGTTCTTTTATTTTTCCAATTTCTTCAATTTCAAATGGTGTTAATTGATATACATAGTTTAGCCAGTTTCGATATAGAAGATTGGCATGGCTTCTCCATTTTAAGATAGGTTCTTTTTCTGGATCATCATCGGGAAAATAATTGAATGGAATATGGATGGGTTTATTGGCTTTTAAATCTCTAAAATATTCATCTTTTAATGTTTCTTTTCCATATTCTAAATGACCTAAAATAAATATTTGACGATAGTCTTTTGTGACAATGATGTTTGAACCAATTTCATCATTTTTAGATAGTATGGATAAGCATTTTACTTTTTTAACTGCTTCTTCATCAATAGCCGTATGTCTTGAATGTGGCGTATAGTGGATTTCATCAAAGCCATTGGTTAAAAAGTCATATTCATCGACTAATTGTTCTGGGAAGATGCCGAATACTTTTTCTGGCAAGATATGCTTTTGAACTCCATAATGATAATACAGTCCGGCTTGGGCTCCCCAACAAATATGTAGTGTAGAATAGACGTGAGTCTTAGACCATTCCATGATTTCTTCAAGTTCATTCCAGTAATCAACATCTTCGTATTCAAGATGTTCTACTGGAGCTCCTGTAATGATCATTCCATCGTAATAATTATTTTTTAATTTGTCAAAGTATGTGTAGAATTTGACTAAATGATCTTGGCTTGTATTTTTAGAAACATGGTTTTTGACCATCATAAAATCAATATCAACTTGAAGTGCACTTTTTGAAATTAATCGTAAGATTTGTGTTTCCGTTTCTATTTTTTTGGGCATTAGATTTAAAATCACGATCTTTAATGGTCGAATTCTTTGTTTATGTGCACTTTTATCTTCAATCGCAAAGATTTTTTCACTTTCTAATATGTCTTTTGCGGGCAATGCATCGGGTATGTTGATTGGCATATATGAACAACTCCTTTATTTGTATACACTTTATTATACGCGAAAAAAAACAGAATGGAAATTTTCCATTCTGTAAAAGACTATGCTTTCATTGCGTCTAGTGCTTGTTGTAAATCGTTGATAATATCTTGTGCAGCTTCAAGACCTACAGAGAAACGAATTAAATCTGGAGCAACACCGGCTTCTTTTAATTGTTCTTCACTCATTTGACGGTGTGTATGACTTGCTGGGTGTAATAGACAAGTTTTGGCGTCTGCAACATGGGTTACAATAGAAGCAAGTTTTAAGCTGTCCATGAATTTTTCAGTTTGATTACGATCTGCTTTTAATCCAAATGACAATACACCACAAGTTCCGTTTGGACAATATTTTTTAGCTAATTCATGATGAGGGTCACTTTCAAGATCTGCATATTTTACCCATGCAACATCTTCATTGGCTTCTAAGTATTTAGCTACAGCTAGTGCATTTGCACAATGTGCCTTCATACGAACGGCTAATGATTCTAATCCTAGATTTAAGTAATATGCGTTTTGAGGTGCTTGGATTGATCCTAAATCACGCATCAATTGGCTTGTAGCTTTTGTGATATAAGCTAATTTACCAAATTTTTCAGCATATACAATACCATGGTAGGATTCATCGGGTGTAGTTAGTCCTGGATATTTATCGGCGTGTTCTAGCCAGTTGAAGTTACCACTATCTACAATAGCTCCACCTACACAAGATGCATGTCCATCCATATATTTTGTGGTAGAGTGAGTAACAATATCAGCTCCCCATTGGATTGGTTGACACATAATTGGTGTAGCGAATGTGTTGTCAATGATTAATGGAACTCCATTCGCATGAGCAACTTTCGCAAATTTTTCAATATCGAAAATACGTACAGTTGGATTTGTAATGGTTTCTCCAAAGACACATTTTGTGTTTGGTTTGAATTCTTTTTGAAGATCTTCTTCACTGATTTCTGGGTCAACAAATGTACAGTCGATACCCATTTTCTTCATTGTTACACCAAATAGGTTGTAAGTTCCACCATAGATGGCACTAGAAGCAATTAAATGATCTCCAGCTTCACAAATGTTGAATACCGCAAAGAAGTTGGCAGCTTGTCCACTTGATGTTAGCATAGCAGCAATACCACCTTCTAAAGCAGCAATCTTACTTGCGACAATATCGTTTGTTGGGTTTTGAAGGCGTGAATAGAAATATCCACTGTCTTCTAAATCGAATAATCTTCCCATTTGAAGACTTGAATCATATTTAAAAGTAGTACTTTGATAAATTGGTACTTCTCTAGGCTCGCCGTTTTTGGGTTCATAACCGGCATGTAAACATTTAGTTTCTGTTTTCATAATTTTTTACCCTCCGCTTTTATAATCATTATTTTAAGCTTTTCTTTATAAAAAGTAAAAGAAAAGCTTAGATTACATAATCAAAGCTTTGTTCACGATTTAAAATGTCTTGTAGTGATATTCCTTTTAAATAGGTTTCAATCACTTGATTTAATCCTTCATAAATATAAAGTGTAGTACAATCTTCTTTTCTTGGACATACATTTACTTCAGTGTCTAAGCAGGCAACACAAGACAAATTGCCTTCCGTTGCGACTAATACGTCATATACAAGGATTTGGTCTGGATTTTTTGCGAGCTTATATCCCCCTTGAAAACCACGGTTGGATTGAACTATTCCACTTTTTGTAAGAATTGGAACGATTTGTTCTAAATATTTTTTAGAGATGTTTTGTCTGTCGGCAATATCCTTTAGTGTTATAAAGCCTGAATCATTATGTTGAGCTAAATCTATAAGTAGGCGAAGGGCATAGCGACCTTTTGTAGATATTTTCATTTTTATTCCCCTTTTCTTTTTATTATAATAATATATATTTAGTAGGTTTTCTAGCAAAGAGGTAAAAAATGGTTAAAATTGTCGTTTTTGATTTAGACGGAACACTATATGATTCACATAAACATATTGATAAAGATACAGTTTATAAAATAATTGAACTTGAACAAAAAGGTATTGTAGTTGGGATTGTGACTGGAAGGTTTTATGAAGAGTTGGATGAAGTTATCGAAAAACTAAAACTAAGAGAATACAATGGTTTTGTAGCAAGTTCGAACGGTTTAGAAATACATGATTTTTTAGATGGGAAAATAAAGTGTTTTACGCGACTCTCAAAAGACGAAGTAAAAGAATTGGTAGAAGAAGCAAAGAAACATCATATGATTAGTTATGTTTGGCAAAATGGTCGTTATTCGATGTTTGATATATCATTTATGAATGGATTAAAAAAGCTTGCTTCAGCAATTCCCTTTGATGAGCATTATATAAAAGCATTAAGAGAGACTGAATTTGAGAAGAGTATATCTTTAGAGGTACCTTTATATGATAAGGTGTGTTTTGCGGGACTTCCAATCTTGAAATTAAAAAAATCAATCTTAAAACAGCATCCAGAATATCGGTTTTATGATGTTGGAAGACTCGGAACTGAATTATGCAAGAAGGATGTTGGGAAGCTTGAAGCTATTCAATTCATTTGTAGGAAGAAAAACACCTCTATAGATTGTGTAATGGCTTTTGGAGACAACGGAAATGATGTGAATTTACTAGCCTCTTGTGGATATGGAGTTGCGATGAGAAATGGGAGTGCACGGGCAAAAAAAGCCGCTAAATATATTAGCGACTATACAAATAATGAGCAGGGTGTGCTTCGATTTATAAATTCGTTTTTTGGATGAAATATTGATCTAAAAAGATAAGAATTCCATTTAGTACAAGGAAGAATCCAGTTAAAGAGAAAATAAAGTCTAAGGATTGAATGGGTTTCATAAGTAATACAATTCCGACAACTAAGATAAAGATAGCTCCGGCAAGATTGACTTTCCATTGTTCAAAACCATTATCTTTTAAGAGTAATACTTTTTGAAAATGAGATAGGGAATTAATAATCAATAGAATTCCTACAAGCATAGGTAAAATACTAATGAATTTTTTTGATTCAAAACTCATATATAGGCCTACAGACAATAAGAATATGCCTAATACAAGAGTTGTTAGTGTTGTACTATTTCTTTTCTTGAAATATGTATATAGAAATAGAATCGCAATGACTAAAAAGATACATCCAATAACTCGCGTAATTGTTGTTAATATGGAGACGTTAAATATGCATAAGACTAAGCCAGATAAAATGCATAGAATTGCCGATGAGATAGCTTCTGTTTTTGTTTCTTTCATATAATCACAACCTTTCACAATTATTATACTCTGTTGTATAATTATTTTAAGAGGTGATGAACGTGAAAGTTGCAGTTTTGTTAGAAAATGGATTTGAAGAATTAGAAGCTATGGGTCCAATTGCCTTACTTAGACGTGGTGGACTTGATGTGGATATGATTGGTGTCAACAATGAGGAACAGGTTACAGGTCGTTTTGGCGTAACCTATTCGAGTGTGTTTCCAATGAACAAATATGACTTTAGTGATGTGGATTGTTTAGTTTTACCTGGTGGTCCACATTATCAAAAGCTAGAAAAGAATGAAGAAGTATTAAAATTAGCTCATGAGTTTGCCGAAAATAAAGTATTGGCAGCTATTTGTGCTTCTCCAACAATCTTAGGTCATGAGGGTATCTTAAAAGGTAAGAAATATACTTGTTTTAAAGATATGGATGAAGATTTTGGTGGCGAATATCAATATGAATATGCCGTTACAGACGGAAACATCATTACGGGTGTAAGTGCAGCAGCAAGTATTGAGTTTGCGTTTGCGATTCTAGAAAAGCTTTGTGGTAAAGAACACACAGAAAAAGTAAAAGCATCGATTTATTATGATGCAAAGCACTAAAAAAAATTGTCATCGTGAATGATGACAATTTTTAGTTTATGCTTCTTCATTTAATAAATGGAATTTTTCAAAGATATAGAATAGTAAAGACATGATCATTCCTGTGATACAAGCAAGTACCATTCCTGATAAGGAAATATTTCCTAAGTGAATTGTTACTCCGCTAAGTCCAACAACGAATACAACGGATGTTAAAATCATGTTTACACTTTTTCCATAATCTACTTTTTGATCGACTAGAATTCTTAATCCACTTGTACCAATCATACCGTATAGTAAGAAACTGATTCCACCGATAACTGGATTTGGAATTGTTTGAATCAATGCAGATAATGGACCAATGAATGAACAGATGATGGATAGGATGGCAGCTCCAGCAATAACTTGTACGCTGTATACGCCAGTAATCGCCATAACTCCAATGTTTTCTCCGTAAGTTGTAGTTGGAACAGATCCAATTAAACCTGAAATCATTGTTGAGAAGTTATCTGCAAATAAAGAGCGATGTAGTCCTGGATCTTTGATTAAGTTTCTTCCTACAACTTCACCTGTAACGATTTGGTGACCAATGTGTTCCGATGCGATAACTAATAATACGGGAAGCATCATTAGAATGGCATCTATACTGAATTTTGGTGCTTGGAAGTTTGGAATTGAAATAAAGCTTGCTTCTAATACAGGAGTAAAGTCTACAATGCCTACGGCAACAGCAGTTAAATATCCTGTAACTACGGCAATTAAGATTGGAATGACGCTTAAGAATTTTTTGAAGCATACACTTCCAATTACGGCCATACCAAGTGTAACCGCAAAAACAATCACGTTTTTAGGGTCAATGTTATCTCCTAGAATTCCAGCTGTATTTGCAGCAGATGAAGATAATTCTAGACCAATTAATGCAACAACGGGTCCCATCGCGGCAGATGGTAGTACGATATCAATCCATTTAGTTCCAAATTTCTTGATGATCATTGCCAATAAACATCCGCAAAAACCAACCACAACAAATCCACCACATGCGTATGGATATCCAAATTTTGCGATAATGATATTTGCGGGAGCAATGAAGGCAAAGCTACTTCCTAAATAGGCTGGTGCTTTTCCTTTTGTGATAAAAATAAACAACAATGTTCCGATACCATTCATGAATAGTACGATAGCTGGGTTAATACCGAATAAGAATGGTACTAATACACTGGCTCCAAACATTGCGAACATGTGTTGAATACTTAATGGTATCAGCAGATTTGCGGGTACTTTTTCTTCAACTTGAATAATTCGTTTTGCCATGAAAAATATTCTCCTCCTAAAATATACCTTAACTTTTATACCACATTTTAATGGATTATGAAACTAATTTAGGCTATAATTATCAAGTAGTGCGCCTGTAGCTCAACTGGATAGAGTATCAGATTCCGATTCTGGCGGTTGCAGGTTCGAGACCTGTCAGGCGCACCATTTAGGTGAAATATGGAAACAATACTTTTTGATTTAGATGATACATTAATTGAATCGATGCACGTATGGGAAGACGCCATCATTCGTTTATTTAAAAAGATGGATTTGTATATGAGTATGGAAGAGGCTCGTCAAATCTTTTTTACGATGAAATTTTCGGAAGTTTTAACATACATTAAAGAAAGATTTCATACTAAACAAGATGAGGCTTGGATGTTCAATGAAGTAAATGAAGATATCTTGAATCAATATGCGTATCATATTGAGGCAAAGAAGGGTGCTTTGGATTATATAAAGAAGTGTGCTTCAGAAAATAAAAAGATGGCTGTATTAACATCAAACACAAGGGCATTATCTGAAAAAGTATTAGATCGACTTGGTATGTTGGAATATATGGAGAATGTATATTCAGCAGATGAATTGAAGATGTCAAAAAGAGAAGTGGATATCTATGAGTATGTATTGAAAGATTTAAATACAACTGCAGAAAGTGCGATTGTATTTGAGGATTCGATGTATGCGATCAATACAGCTCGATCATTAAATATTGAGTGTATTGGTTTAGTAAATCCAAACAATCAAAAGGTGTTTGAAAAAAACCATGTAAAAACAATCGTTGATTTTACAGAATTGTGTTAAAATCATGATATGTCCCAGTAGCTCAGTTGGATAGAGCATTCGCCTCCTAAGCGAAAGGTCGTAGGTTCGACTCCTATCTGGGACGCCATATTGAGTTAAAAATAGCGCTGAAATCGTTTGACTTCAACGCTTTTTTGTATTCTCTTTTAATCAGAATAATACTTTTGATTTTTACTTTTTGGCTTGTCAGGAATTGTCAATTTTAGTTTACCTGCATCAACTAGTGGTTGAATATATTCTTTTGTCACAAAAGATGTTGTTTTAATATCTAAATATTCAGCAATTTCTTTTCTTGATTTTGGTGACTTACAAAAACGTATTAAGTCAATATCTTCATTGTCGTTTGAGGTATGTTGATTATTATATAAAGTAACAACAAATTCATTTCTTTTGTTTTCAAATACAGGTTCAGGTAAATTATATTCCTTCATTTCTCTACGTATTGTTGGGATACCAGAATATCTGTTTTCAGTCTTTAATAAAAATTCAGACATTGTAGCAAGTGCAGGATTTCTTAAATCGGGTCTGGCTTTGCCTAAATCAAAAATTGTCATTCTTCCGTATAGGCTTCCAGGACTATGTATTTCTAAGCGGTTTGTGAAGAAGCAAATTTGGATAGGGGTACCTTCCGTATAAATGCTGTAATCACGATGAATTAACGCATTTAAAATGGCTTCTCTTATAGCGTTGATAGGATATTCTGTTTTATCTTCTCTTTTACCATTGTTTGGATTGATGATTGTTTGAACTTTTATATTTCTTTTACAAAAAGCTATGGCTTCATCCAACATTTCTGATAAAGTGCCTTCAATTCTTTTGTTGTCTAGAAAACGTATTCCATCGCTAGTGATGTCGCCAATCGTTTCTCCTGGAACAACGATTGCGGTAATAGCTAATTGCGGTAATAGTCCTTGTGGATAGATTCCAAAATTTAAAACGGATGCTAGTGTGGGAATATTATTACGTGTGATTGATAGTAATTCATAAATTTGATTTTCGGATAATTTTGAAAATCCTGGCCGATTTAATTTCATTTGTAGAATAAAATTATTGATGTCATTTTCCCTTAATAAAGAAAGAGTAGCTCGATCAATGGGCCTTTCATCATCGTGTACATGTGATTTAAAGGATTCGAAGTTATAGATTTCATAATCTGTCATTGGTAAATCAGCATCTCCAACTCGCACATAAGAACCTTTGACTTTACCTGCACCAGCATAGTAACACGGGCGATTTGTGATATCGATAGAGGGAATTTCTGCACTACAAATATTGACGCCTTCGTATTCAGTAATTGTAAAAATAGCGCGGATTTGAGGAATCATCTGATTGCATTGTTCGGTTACTTTTTTCTGTAGGTCTTGTAAATCATAGACACCTACTGGTTTAAAGTTTTGTGTTTCATCTAATCCAAATACAATAATTCCACCACCATCCTGATTTGAAAAACTAGAAAGAGTGTCATATAAACGTTTTGGTGTTCCTCCATGAGCTGCTTTTACTTCGATAGTTTGTGATTCTGCTTGTGTGGTAATTATTTGTTTAATTAAATCATTTAATTCGATATTCAGCATTATTTTCCTCCTTTAAATTTATTTATGCAAATAAATTATAGTAAATAAAATAAGCTAATTCAATAAAATTAGTTAAGTAATTCACTTAAAATGAATGAAAATTGATTTAAATTATAATTTTAGTTAATTAAAATGCATTTAACTTAACAAAAAAGGACTTTAAGTTAACTTATTATTGTGAAGGAGTTAATAAAAATGACAAAACTATAAAAATATTATACCTGTATCTCATTTAGATAGAGAGTTTTCCTCCTAAGCGAAAGGTCGTAAGTTCAAATCTTATCGGGGACACCATATAGCTCATAAATAAATGTTTTTTAGCATCTTCTTATCAGAAATTAGATGAATTTATCTGCTTTTCCAGCTAATATGCATCTTTTAAGAACATTTGATGAGTGGTCAAACATAAGAGTATTAGAAATATAAAACAAGACAATATGAACAAACTCCTTTTACATAGCCAGAAAATCCTGATATATGAGAAAGGAGTTTTTATTATGCGAAATTGTAAAGTAATCGCAGTCACAAATCAAATAAGAAAAAATCATTTAATTTGTAGATTGTTAGTTAAAATGATATATTATGAAGGAAGAGTCGGTATGGAGACTATAAACCCATGCCATTGATCGGAACAAAGACCTAAAACTTGTTCTAGTGCAGAGAAAACTGCTAAACATCTTAAAAGGCGAGCAATCGCCTTTTAATTTTGTGGAGGAAATAAGTATGTTAAACAATAAAGCATTCGACCTTTGGGCAGATGGTTACGACAAAACTGTCGGCATTTCTGATGAGAAAAACACATATCCTTTTGCTGGTTACAAAAAGGTACTTGGATTCATTTTTCAGACTATAATGAAAACTGAAAATGCCATTGTTTTGGATATTGGGTTCGGGACAGGTACATTAACAACAAAGCTATATGAGCAAGGGTGCTCCATATATGGACAGGACTTTTCATCTAGGATGATTGAGTTGGCATCTGAGAAAATGCCCAATGCACATTTATATCAGGGGGACTTTTCAAAAGAGCTTGTCGAACCATTGCAAAATTTTCGTTATGATTATATTGTTGCGACATACTCTTTGCATCATTTGACGGATGATCAGAAGAAAGATTTCTTTCTAGAATTGCGTAATCACTTAAAGAAAAACGGCAAAATTATAATCGGCGATGTTGCCTTTGAAACACGAAAGGATTTAGAACAGTGTAAATTGAAGGCAGGAGACACATGGGATAATGATGAAATCTACTTTGTCGTTGAAGAACTGAGAAAAGATTTTCCAGGTCTTTTATTTACGAAAATGTCCAGTTGCGCTGGTGTCCTGATTTTGGACTGACAAATTCAAGTTTATTGAAAAAAGAAAGAAGTGATAGCATTGACAAGAATTTGCTGTTCTCATTGTGGTCATGAAACGGCAAAAAATTGTTTATAGAATTCCAATAATGACTACTCAACTTCAAAAAGATATAGATGATCATAAAATTTATTTGGTACGTGGTAAAACGATGCCACCTTCAAGTCGATATTGTTTTCATTGTCATAAAGATGTTTGTTATTCATTTTTACCTATTGATGAAACTTCTACTACTTCAGTTGAATCTGAAATGGGTGGTTTTTATGAAGGATATCAAAATATTGTTGTAAAAAAGATTAAAGATTGGTTTGTTGATTCTTATTCAGATTCTATTGGTACTTTAGAATGCAAAACAAGTATTGATTTAACTGAAAAGGAATATAAGAAGTTTATCCATAATATATATCCTACATTAAAGAATGGAATGAAAACTATGATGATTTAGATATTTGTGATAAAACAACCTGGTCTATTATTATAAAAGCAATTAACAGTTTAGGTTTACCTGAATTTCAATAGGCATTAGCACTTCAGCTAGTGCTTTTCTTTAATCAAGTGAGCAACATAATGTTCACACTATTAGAAATTAAAAGAATCATTCTATTACCGAAAATTTAATAATTTTTAAAAAAGTGGGAATAGGAGAGAACGTTATGCAACTTATTGTTAGAAAAAATATTTAGATGAGTTGATTGAATTATATGGTACACCCGATATAAAGGTTATTACTGGAATTCGTTGTAGTGGGAATCAGTATTACTTCAGGAATTTATCACATATTTAAAATCATTAAATGAACAAATCAATATTGTGATGATTAATCTTCAAGAGTTGGAATTGATCATTTGTTAGAATATCATGCCTTGCATAAATATATTATGAATCAATACAAAGAAAAATGACAAATGTACTGTTAATTGATGAGGTACAGATGTGTCCTCAATTTGAACTTGCAATTAATAGCATTTATGCAAAAGGAATCTATGATATTTATATTACAGGTTCTAATGCGTTTTTACTCAGCTCAGATTTGGCAACACTGTTTACTGGAAGAACAATGGAAATAAAAGTATACCCATTTTCATTTAAGGAATATCTAACTTATTATAAAATCACAGATGGATATGATGATGCTTTTGATCAATACGTCAAAACTGGAGGAATGCTAGGTGCTTATGTCTATAAAACGGAAAATCGACAATATGACTATGTACGAGATGTTTATTCAACTATTATCATTCGAGATTTAGTTGAAAAGTATAAGATAAGAAATAAACTAGAATTTACGAATATATCCGAATTTATGATGGATAACATTGGAAACTTTCTTTCTCCAAATAATATCTGTGAGACTTTAAAGAATAATCAAAGTGAAATAACAAGAAAGACTGTTTCAAAATACATTGGTTATTTAGAAAATGCTTTTCTATTTTATGAAGCAAAACGATATGATTTGAAAGGAAAAAAATACCTAACCAACAATAGTAAGTATTATCTTTGTGACTCTTCTTTTCGTTATGCAGTAAATGGTACACGAAATATGGACTATGGAAGAGTATACGAAAATATTGTTTATTTAGAGCTACGTAGAAGAGGTTATGAAGTATATGTTGGCAAACTGTATAAAAAAAGAAATCGACTTTGTTGCCAAGAAACGTGATACACAAATATATATTCAAGTAAGTGATAATATTTCGAATGAAAAAACATTTGAAAAAGAATACACACCATTACTTGCGATAAAAGATGCATACCCTAAGTTGATTATTACAAGAACATGTCATGAAACATATGATTATCAAGGTATTCAAGTTATTGATCTTTGCAGATGGCTTAGAGAAGAATAACGATTCGTTTTCAAAAGCATCATGGGTTCTGTCCAGACAATGTCTGGATGACTTTATTGTATGAGTTAAATCTACAGTGTTACTTAACTGAAAATAATTAGGTGCCTAAAAATCAGTACAGAGCATTACCACTTTGGTAGTGCTTGATGCTAGTATATTTATAGGACAGGTAAAACATCTCGAATTTGATTTGATAAGGAACCAATCACATTAAAAATAGAATGAGATATTGAACATGACTGTCCTAGATATTGTAGATTCTTGTGCATATGTTACAATGTCAAGAAACAGTAAAGCCTATGACCAAGAATTTAAAGAAAATGTTATTAATTATGTTTTAGAACATCCAGAAGAAAAATACACTGCGCTTGGAAATAAATTCGGTGTTCATCCTACAACAATTGGTGGTTGGATGAAACAATATCGCAGCAATGATAATCAAGTCATCGTTAGAGGCAGTGGTAATTATGCAAGTGATGAAGCTAAAGAAATCGCCAAATTGAAAAAGGAACTAAAAGACACAAAGGACGCGTTAGAAGTATTAAAAAAAGCTATTGGCATACGTCCAAGTAAAGCAGCGTGAAATCTACGAAGCGGATGATCAACAAAAGAAAAAAGATCAAACCATTTCCGTAGCCAGTGTGCTAAAAACAATTGGGGTTAGTCGTTCAGGTTTCTATAGCTATAAAAAGAATGAAAATCTACCTACTCAGACACAAATAAGAAATGAGCATCTTCAAAAAAGAAATCAAGAAAAATTATAGCATGGGTATTAACGCGAACAATGGATGCGGACAAGGTGTTAGAATGCTTAATAAAAGCTAAAGAAAGACGTGAAACTGATCATCCGATTGTGATCCAAAGTGACCGCGGAGTACAGTATACATCAGAATTATACCAGCGATTAACTAAAGGTATGGTTATTAGCTATTCATGGAAAGGAACTCCATGGGGCAATGTGTGCATTGAATCTTTTCATTCCTTGATAAAAAGAGAATGGCTACAATTTTATAAAATTGATAATTATTATGGAGCATATAAAATCGTATTTGAATATATAGAAGGATTTTATAATACAACACGAATTCATTCACATTGTGAATATGAATCTCCACAAGATTTTGAAAACAATATTTGAAACATAAACATTAAAAAACAAGATATTTAAGTTGTCTTAAATCTGGCGTAGTATCAAATTATAGATGATTTCGGACTTATGAATCTTGATGTCGAGAAATGTAGACATCTATTTGAAATTCTTGATTCAAGAGAAAGTAGAAAATCGACAGTGATAGTTTCTCAAATCCCAGTAAAAGAATTGTACGATTTAT
>NZ_JAJDMK010000079.1:0-9648 GCF_020593575.1 Holdemanella sp. DFI.5.55 | reverse complement strand
TTTTTAGAATATGAGTGTAATTTTGTCTTGACAAAGGTCACTTCATAACAGGTGAATAATTCCTTAAAATCATGACTCACGGTAATTTTAGAAAAGAAAGTAAAACAGTCGTTGTCTAAGAGTGAGAATGAAATTTTAGATTTCATGAAAGAGTCACTTTTTAGTGGCTTTTTTTAAAAAATCCTTGCATGAAATTCTATCTTTTGATATAATAGTCAAGCAATGCCCGGGTGGTGAAATTGGTAGACGCAGTGGACTCAAAATCCACCGGTAGCGATACCGTGCCGGTTCGAGTCCGGCCCTGGGCACCATTTTGAATTGTTGGATCAAGTTTTTCGGGCTTGGTCCTTTTTTATGATATAATTTTTGATAGTTGGAGGATTACATATGAAAGTATTAGTTGGATTAAGTGGTGGTGTAGATTCTGCTGTTGCAGCTTATTTATTAAAGAAACAAGGGTATGATGTGACTTGTTGTTTTATGCGTAACTGGGATAGTTTTGCGAATAATGATATTGCAGGAAATCCTACAATCAAAGATGATACTTGTCCTCAGGAACAGGATTATTTAGATGCGTTAGCGGTTGCCAATCATTTGGATTTACCTTTACAACGTGTTGATTTTATTGAAGAGTATTGGGATAACGTATTTAAAACGTTTTTAAGTGAATATGAAAAGGGCCGTACGCCAAATCCAGATATTTTATGTAATAAATATATTAAGTTTGATTCATTTTTTGAATATGCTATGAAACAAGGTTTTGATAAGGTGGCTACAGGGCATTATGCTTCAAACAAAGAGGATGAGACTGGCTTTACGTATTTAACACGTGCCAAAGACCAGAATAAAGACCAGACATATTTCTTGTGTCAGGTTGAAAAGAGTAAGGTGGCTAAAACGATTTTTCCTTTGGCAAATTTAGAAAAGCCAGAAATTCGTCAGATTGCTTCTGAATTAAACTTAGAATCGGTTGCAACAAAGAAAGATAGTACGGGTATTTGTTTTATTGGAGAAAGAAACTTCAGACAATTCTTATCGAATTATCTTCCTAGTAAAGATGGTGACATTGTAGATGTGAATACAGGTAAAGTCATTGCACGTCATGTGGGCGTTTTATATTACACGATTGGACAAAGAAAAGGTTTAAATATAGATCACGAAAAGGGTCCTTGGTTTGTGGTTGGAAAAGATGTTGTGAAGAACATTCTTTATGTGTGTCGTACAGATCAAAGAGATTTATTGTATTCAGATTCTTGTATTGTGAAAGGAATCAACTGGATTTTGCCAAGTTTGGATGAGATTCCTACAAAGTGTACTTGTAAATTTAGATATCGTCAAAAGGATCAGGATATTGAAATCGAAAGATTGGATGATACAAGTGTGTTAGTAAAATATCCGCAAACGATTGCGTCTGTTACAGAAGGACAGGAAGCTGTATTCTATGATGGTGACAAGTGCATTGGTGGGGGTGTCATTGAAGAAGTCTTCAAGGAAGGCAAGAATTTAAATCAATTGATTATGGAGACAGCCAATGGACATCGAGGCTAGGCTTGAATATATCATATTTGAAAATAAAGCCAATCATTATGTCGTTGCTGGATTTTCAGAATTAAAGACGTATCATAATTTTACAGCGGCTGGAAGAATTGAAGATCCAATCGAAGATCAAGAATATGTTTTGCATGGGGAATATGTAAAACACCCTAAGTATGGGGAGCAGTTTCGTGTTGATATGGCTAAAAAGAAATTGCCAGACAATTCGGATGCGATCATTCAATTTCTTTGTGGTGAGAATTTTCCTACGATTGGAAAAAAAACTGCCGAAAGTATTTACGAGACTCTTGGCGAGAATTGTTTAGAGAAGATTCATAATAAACCAGAACTTTTACATGAAGTGCCCAATTTGACTGCCAAAAAGATATTGATTATTCAAAAGGGCATTCAAGAATTTACAGGATTTAATGAGACATATGCAAAGCTATTAAAGTATGGCTTGAGTCCAAGACAGATTCAGATGTTGTTGGACACATATGATAATGTGTTGGATGTGATTGAACAGGATTGTTTCAAACCCTATTATGAAGTGTATGGTTTTGGATATAAAACTGCTTGTAAGATGGCAAGTGCCATAGGTTTATCCAATGAGGATCCAAGAAGATTAGATGCCTATATCTATGAGTTGGCTAGACAACTATCCATGGCAACTGGAAATACATATATTACATTTGCGACAATCTTTCAAAATGTACGTGGTGTAAATGAATCCTTGATTCAGGAAAGTATTGATCGTTTGGTTTCGCTTCAATATTTGTATGTTGAAAATACTAGAATCTATCCTTTTTCTTTACATGAAGATGAGATCAGGATTGCCAAAGAGTTGAAGACTCGTTTATTTGAAGTGGAAAGTGTGGATGTTGAATCAAAAATCAAACAAGTTGAGTTTAGTTTAGCTATAACATATGATCAGGAACAAAAGGATGCGATTCAATTGTTCTTCGATCGTTCGTTCATGATTTTAACGGGTGGTCCAGGTACTGGTAAGACAACAACTGTAAAAGGAATCTTGGAAATTTGTAAGGATGTGTATCCAGATAGTAAGATTCAGCTTTGTGCACCAACAGGAAGAGCTTCAAAGCGACTTGCACAACTTTCAAATTGTGATTCAAGAACCATTCATTCCTTGCTGCAGTGGAACTTAGAGGATAATTCCTTTGGAAAAGATGAGGAGGATCCATTAGATGTCGACTTCATTATTGTGGATGAGTTTAGTATGGTGGATACCCATTTATTTGCCCAATTATTAAAGGCACTTCCACAGCGTTGTCGCATTCTTTTAATTGGTGATGAAGATCAGTTAGAGAGTGTGGGTCCTGGAAAGGTATTAGAAGATCTAATTAAATCGGATGTGATTGATACGGTCCATTTAAAGAAGATTTTTAGACAGTCAAGTGGTTCTGGAATCGTGACTTTGGCAAAACAAATTCGTGAAGAAACTACGTGTCATTATGAGGATGGTGTTGAGTTTATTGAAAGAACAACGCCAAAAATTATGGATGCCCTGATCGATTATGTCAAAGATATGGATCTAGATTCCATGCAGATCTTGGCACCAATGTATAAGGGGGTTGCAGGCATTGATGAGATCAATCGTCAGATGCAGGTGTTGTTCAATCCAAAAAGTCCGCAAAAGAATCAGATAAAGGTAGGAACAACAATCTTTCGTGAAAACGATAAGGTCATGTTGTTGAAGAATTTACCGGATGAAGATGTTTACAATGGTGATATTGGTACGATCGTTGAAATTGATTCAAAACAGAATGTGATTTCAGTAGATTTCACAAATGTGATTGTTGATTTTTCAACGGACTTTCTATATTACTTAAAACACGCATGGTGTATCAGTGTTCATAAATCTCAAGGTAATGAATATCAGACGGTATTCTGTATTGTGGATGTGAATGCAAAAAAAATGTTAGAAAAGCGTCTTTTATATACGGCGATCTCACGTGCTAAAAAACAGCTTTTTATTATTGGCAATAGGAGTTTATTTGAAACGCAGGTACGCTTAAAGTTAAAGTGTATTCGTCAAACAACGTTGCAAGAAAGGATTTATGAAAGTATTAGAAAACAGAATATATCGACATTTTAAAGGAAACAACTATAAAGTGTTGTGTGTTGCGATGCATACGGAAGTGCAGGAGAAGATGGTGGTTTATCAAGCATTATATGGGGATTATAAGTATTTTGTTCGTCCATATGAAATGTTTGTGTCAAAAGTAGATCATGACAAGTATCCGGATGTGAAGCAGGAATATCGATTTGAACTTGTTGAAGAATAGGCTTAGGTCTATTCTTTTTTCTCATCTGTGTGATTTGTTAACGTATCGCAAGAAGGAGTGTGTTACAATGAATCATATTGACAAAGGGTGATTTAAATTATGGGTCGTGAATTATTTTTAGACTTTTTTACAGAGCACGAAGTGCCTGTTATGCGAAAAAGAAGACATACATTTTTAAAGATGGATGATGAGAATGTATATGTTTTAAAAGAAGGTGTTGTGAAGGTCAGTGTTTTAATGCGTGATGGACGTGAATTTAATATTGCGTATTTAAAAGGCTTTGATATTTTATCTATGTTTAAAGATGCAGTTGTTGATTGTAAATTTTCTTCATTGATGATTCGTGTTGAGAGTGATGAAGCTAGTTTTTATAGTGTTTCTAAAGAATTAATTAATCAATTATTAAATGAACATTCTGAATTGGTGGAATACGTGAATACGTATTATCGTAAGAAATTATCGGAAACAATTTCAAGACAAGGATTAATGACGATGAATGGCAAGAATGGTGCTGTATGTGCTTTTATATACTATTTGGTTACAATGTTTGGAAAAGAAGCGCGTGATGGAATTTTGATCGACCTAAAGATCACAAACGATGATATTGCGGGTTTCTGTGGAATTTCTACAAGACATAGCGTGAATCGTATTTTGCGTGGCTTAAGAGAAGAACATGTTATTCGCACATTGTATAATAAAATCATGGTCTTGGATGTCGAGTATTTAAAACAATTTGTAGATGTTAAGATGGATGCATAATCCGCCTTTTTTCATACAAAATAAAAAGAGCCGACTTAAAATGTGGGATGCCGACTCTTAAAACTGGTCATTATAAGAAAGACTATCATGAGTTGGTTACAACCAGTTTTATTTACTATATCATGGATTTTGAAATGAAAAAAGAGCTGAACTAGATGATGTGGCAAATAATTCAGCTCTATTCATAGGAAACTGGATATGCAAATTACTTTATGGACACGCTATCCAGCAAAAATAAGTATATCATCTTGTTGTGTATTATACAAAAACAATTGCCCATAATTGTATATGTAAGGAACACGTAATATAATAAATATCAATTGCTAACAAGATTCAACTGAAGTATGGTACAATGGAAATAATGATAGAGGTGACGAAGATGAATTGTGACTATGTGCTTAAATATCTGGAAAAGATGGAAGTCCCAATTGTTTCAAAAAAGAACCATGATATTATAATGTGCGATTTAGAAAAGATGATTTTTTTAAAGGAAGGTGTCGTAAAGGTGAGTTCCATTTTAGAGGATGGACGTGAATATAATATAACTTACGACAAAGGCCCCAATCTTCTTTCGTTAATGTGCGACACACTTCGTGAAGATGTTGCGTATCGTGTAAGAATTCGTGTTGAAAGTGAAGAGGCATCTTTTTGTTTGGTAAGTCGAGAAGATTTCTCAAGGGCCGTAAAGCGAGATGAAAAACTAAAAGAGTATGTTGAGGCATACTATCGTGAGAATCTACAAAGAGCTCTATATCGCCAAAAATGTATGACAATGAATGGAAAGAGTGGCGCTATCTATGCATTTCTTTATAATTTGATTTCTTTGTCTGGAAAAGAAATCAAGGAAGGTATATTGATTGATATGCAAATCACAAATGATGATATCGCAGGATTCTGTGGTATTTCTACCAGAAACAGTGTCAACCGTATTTTGCGTGGATTAAGAGAAGAAAACGTAATTCGTATAGTCGATAATAAGATTTTAATTTTGAATGCAGATTATTTAAAGCCATATGCAGACTAAAAGGGTAAGTATCTCACCCTTTTCATTTCGCTAATTTTTCTTCTAATAATTCCATAGTGATTGCTTTTACGATATGTCCATTCATATTGCTTTAATGCATTCTTGAATATCACTTTCAAATGCATTGGCACTTATCGCAAGAATATGTACGCTTTTCGCATCGTTTCTTGGTAAGGTACGTATTTCTTTTGTTGCCTCTAATCCATCTTTAATTGGCATCATAATATCCATAAAAATATAATCAAAAGTATAAAGCTTAGATTTTTTGAATTGATCAATGGCTTCCTGTCCATTTCGAGCAGTCGATACATCAAACCCAAGATCTTGCAACAAAATGGTTGCAATTTCTAGGTTGATATCATTGTCTTCAACAAGGAGTGCTTTCTTATTTGTAAGATTTAATGGATTAGTTTGAATGGGCTTTGCAGTTTGTAGGTTAAAATCTATCTGTAAAGGAAGAATTATCCAAAAGGTTGTACCCGCATTTTCTTTACTTTCCATTTGTATCGTACCATGTATCATTTTACTAAAGGAGTGAAGTGTATACAAATCCAAAGTTTGTATGGCCATATCGATAGGGGTTCCTTTGTCGAAGCGGACGATATCGATAGTATCTTGGATTAGATCACATTGATAAATGGCCGCAAAATCTTTGCACAAAGCTTCGAGTAATTGTGTATTCATAACACACCTCCTTAAAAAAGCGTCTATGGAAAGACGCAGGTAAGATAGTGCAATTTAAAAAATACCATTATGCCCTTTCTAAGGGCTTTATACTCGATTGTTAAAACGAAGAAAAGAGCTGATCGGGTAAATCAGCTCAAGAAATAGGAAACGCTGGATAAGCGGTAAAAAGGCAATTTGATTATCCAGTATTGCCTAGTATATCACTATGGATTGAAAATGCAAGAAGAGTGAAGATATTTTCTGTATCACTAGTTTTTATGTTGAATTGTATTTAATATTGATTTGTATTATACTTGAGATAGATTCCGTATAGGAATTTATTTTTTTTGGAGGAAAATATGAAAATTGTTGTAGTTGGTGATGGGAAAGTTGGCTTTGCGATTGCGAAACAATTGAATCAAGAGGGTCATGATATTACAGTGGTTGAAAATAAAGTGAATGTATTATCGAGTACAATGAATCAACTAGATATTGTTGGTGTGCAAGGGAATGGAGCTAGTTTAGACACATTGTTGGAAGCACGCGTACCTTCGAGTGATTTGTTGATTGCGGCTACATCAACGGATGAAGTGAATATTATTTGTTGTTTATTGGCAAAAAAATTGGGAGCTAGACATACCATTGCTCGTATTCGTAATCCAGAATACAATAACACAGTTCGTTTGATTAAAGATGAATTGGGATTGAGTATGAGTATCAATCCAGAGCAGGCGGCGGCTCGTGAAATTTTGCGTGCGATTCGTTTCTCAAATTCCATTAAAGTATCGTCTTTTGCGAAGGGAAGAATTGAGCTTGCTGAAGTTAAGGTAACAGAGAATTCCCCACTTTTAAATATGCGTGTGGTTGATATCAATCGTCGTTTTAAGACGGAAGTCTTGTTTGTGACGATTTTGCGTGATGGTGAAGTCATCATTCCAAATGGAAATACGGTGATTTATGAAAATGACCGTCTTACATTAACGGGTTCAGCAACGCAATTAGAGCGTTTCTTTATTAAGATTGGTATTTTAAGTGATCGTACAGTCAATGAGGTTATGATTGTTGGTGGTGGTCGTATCACATATTATTTGACGAGAATGTTACTTGAATTGGGGATGGCCGTTAAAATTATTGAGTTGAATAAAGATAAGTGTATCAACTTGGTTGAAAAATTCCCACAGGCAACGGTTATTCATGGAGATGGAACGGATCATGAATTATTATTGAGTGAATCCTTAGAGGAAATGGATGCCTTTATCGCTCTTACAGATAATGATGAGGAGAATGTCATTATTTCGATGTTTGCGCAAAGTCATGGTGTTACGCATGTGCTTCCTAAGGTAAATCGTGTTTCTCTAGGTTTCTTGTTGGATAAGTTGGGGCTTGAAAATTCAATTACGCCTAAGTTTATTACCGCAAACCAAATCGTGCAGTATGTTCGTGCTATGCAGAATACGGTTGGATCAAACGTTGAATCTTTGATCAAGCTAGTGGATGACAAGGTAGAGGCTTTAGAATTTAGAGTGCGTGACAATTGTCGTTTTATTGATGTGCCAATTAAGGATCTAAATATTCGTAAGGGTATTATCATTGCGTATATAACACATAAAGGTGTTTCTAAGGTGGCAACTGGTGATACGCGTATTCAACTATCGGATACGGTTATTATTATTAGTAAGGTTGCAGGATTGAGGGATATCAATGATTTACTATCTTAAGCATAATATACATAAACTCAACTGGACTATAATTGGTAATGTATTGGGTATGGTGCTTATTGCGCAAGCCTGTTTAATGGTGTTACCGGTCATGGTGGATTTGATTTATCAAGAAGGATTATTTGATTCTTACTTGATTGTAATTGGGATTTGTTTGGTTTTAGGATATGGTTTAACGCGTAAAAAGGCGAGAACGAATTCTTATTTTGCCAAAGATGGAATGCTTGCGGTGGGTATTGCCTGGATTGTTGTTTCTTTCTTTGGTGGATTACCATTCTACTTGTCGGGTGAAATTCCTTCTTTTGTGGATTGCTTCTTTGAAGCGGTGTCTGGATTTACAACGACAGGTTCAAGTGTTTTAACGGAAGTTGAGAATTTGAAGCATGCCACACTATTCTGGCGTAGCTTTACACACTGGATTGGTGGTATGGGTATCTTGGTTTTCATTTTGGCCTTACTTCCAAAGTCAAATGATCGTGATATGCATATTATGCGTGCGGAAGCGCCGGGTCCTACCATTGGTAAATTAGTACCTCGTATGCGTCAGTCGGCTATGATTTTATATACCATGTATATGGGATTGACTGTCATTCAGGTCATTTTACTTTTGATTGGGAAGATGCCATTGTTTGATGCGTTGTGTAATACATTTGGTACAGCGGGTACTGGTGGTTTTGCAATTAAAAACACGAGTATTGGTGCCTACAACAATGCGTATTATGAAGTGATCATTACGATTTTCATGATTTTATTTGGTGTGAACTTTAATATGTATTACTTTTTATTAATCAAAGATTTCAAACAGGTCTTTAAAAATGAAGAGTTGCGTACATATTTAGGTATTATTCTATTTTCAATTATTTGTATCACATTGAATATTTTATCCATGTATAATTTTGATGTATTCAAATCCATTCGTTTGGCAAGTTTTCAAGTGGGTTCAATTATAACGACAACGGGATATTCGAGTTGTGATTATAGTGTCTGGCCACAATTTAGTAAGATGATCCTCTTCTTATTAACAATCTGTGGTGCGAGTGCTGGTTCGACTGGTGGTGGTGTTAAGGTAAGTCGTCTTTTGATTATTGTAAAGAAAATTAAATTGGATATTCAAAAGTTACTACATCCACAAAAAGTAGAAGCCATTACAATGGATGGAAAAGTTGTAGATACAGAGGTGGTCACTCAGATCATGGCGTATTTCTGTAGTTTCATTATTATTGTCGGTGTCTTGTTGTTCTTGGTTTCATTTAATAACTTTGATTTTGAAACAACGGTTACATCCGTTATGACTTGTATTGGTAATGTAGGTCCAGGATATGGTCTTTGTGGTCCAATGGGAAATTTCTCCATGTTCTCGGATTTTTCGAAGATCGTCTTATCTTTTGCGATGTTGATTGGTCGTTTGGAAATCTATCCTATTATCATTTTCTTGGCTCCAATTTTAAATATTCGTAGTGTATCTAAGAATATTCATAGTCGTAAAAAGCGTAGAAGCAACTAAGGTACTTTTTAGTATCATTTGCACCTTTTAGTTTAATGAAAACGGATACAACTAACTTAAGTGTATTTTGAGTTAATATATAGCCTGAATTATTCATGAAAAGATAATAAAAGAAGATTAGCCTTGTTGATGGATCCA
>NZ_JAJDMK010000078.1:0-9696 GCF_020593575.1 Holdemanella sp. DFI.5.55 | reverse complement strand
TGAACTGATGATCACAGAGTTGCAGTCTATTGCCTTACCACTTGGCTACGGAACCATTTCGTTGACTGCTCATATATAATACCTCAACGTAAAATAAAAAGCAAGAAAAAATTTAATTTTTTTACATTTTTTTAAAAAATGTACATTTTCCATTTTTGGTTGAACTTATTTGACAAATGACCTATTATAATGTGGTCAATGAACAAGAGGTATTTTATATTATGCAACACATTATTCACCAGCTTCAAAAAGAACAGAAGCTAAGACTGTTAACGTCGACCATAATGATTGTATTTAGTGCTTTCATGCAATGTTATATCATGAATGTATTTATGGCACCATGCAACCTAATCTCAGGAGGATTTACAGGACTTGCTCTATTAATCAATAAAGTCTGTGCTCTAGTAAACATTAATTTTCCTACTCAAATTGGAATCATCGCTTTAAATGTTCCTGCAGCCATCCTATGTTACAAACACATCTCACCCAGATTCACTTTTTTGAGTTGTGTACAATTCTTTCTAGTATCCTTCTTTATTTCTATCTTCCATTTTGAACCGTTCTTCGAAGATCAAATCTTAAATGTTCTATTTGGAGGCTTCTTATGGGGTTTTTCTATTTCCCTATCTCTAAGAGCTGGAGGATCTACTGGAGGAACGGATTTCATTGCCCAATACGTTTCTAGTAAGATTCATAGAGGTATATGGGACTATGTATTCTTCTATAACTGCGCTATGATTATTATCTTTGGATACTTATGCGGATGGATTTATGCAGGATATTCCATCCTATTCCAATTCTTATCTACAAAGACAATCTCATCTTTATATCAAAGATATGCACAAATTACCGTTGAATTTACAACAAACGATCCAGACCCCATCATTGATGCTTTTATGGCCACTTGTCGCCATGGTATGAGCGTATTTGAATGTTATGGTGCATACAGTCATCATAAGTATTACGTATGTAAAGCCGTTATTTCTACTTATGAATTAAGAGACGTTGTCGATAACGTAAGAAAGGTCGATCCTAAAGTATTGATCAACACATACAATACAGTAAACTTCTACGGAAACTTCTATCAAAAACCTTTGGAGTAGCATGTTACTACTCCTTTTATATACAATTAGAAAAAGGAAATGCGTCATACACATTCCCTTTATGAAGTTAAGATCAGAATGAAAATCATTAAAATCCAAAATATAGAATAAAATATTCGATAGGATTTATAATCCTTATTTTTTATACTATGATATATATTTAAAACAGAAACTAGAAGTATATAAGGTAGAATCCCATAAGCATAGACTTTAATAAATCTTTTAAAACATACTTTAATTATAAACGCTAGTCCAATTAAAATATCCATTATTAAATTAAGTATGTAGTGTTTTCTTTTCGTTCTTTATACAATAATATTAACAAGAATACATTTAAAATACAAACAAAAATAGATGTATCCATTACGAATACACCTATTTATTATTTCGATTTCCCATGCCAATCAACTGTAAAATTCTTAAGAAAATATTCAAGAAATCCAAATACAATTGTAAAGCCATAAAGATTGCGATCTTATCTTGTGCTACGACCGAACCATCCGATTGAATCAATAAACGATTCATTCTTTGTACATCCCAAACTGTGATGCCTGTAAAAATCAATAGAGTAATGATAGAAAGCAAGCGAACATCCATACTAACTCTAAATAACATCATAAAGCATTGTGTAATAATCAATACAAAAAGTCCAATCATACATAATGAGCCAAAGCTAGTAAAATCTTTTTTTGATGTTGTACCAATAACAGCTAAACTAATAAAGTAAACTGCACTGACTAGAAAAGCAGTACCAATTGTAGCTACATCATATACATAGCCAATCGAAGTAAGTGAAACACCCATACAGATGGCATAAAGCACTAACATGACTTTCATACCTGTACTTGATGTAGATCTTGCCATAGAAACACCAAAGGCAATGGACAAGATAAATGGTGCAATCACAAACAACAAAAATAGAAATGGCATGGCACTCAATAAAATCAATAAAGCGTTTGTAGCATATAAGCCATAAGATACAATTGCCGTGATGAATAAAGCAACACCCATCCATGCATAAGACTTCAACAATGCACTTTTTAAAGTGTTTGTTGAATAATAATTCATTGAATCGTTGTTAAACATATTAATCCTTTTTCTGGATAAATTCTAATAATTGCTGAGCCGCAATATTTAAACCTTTACGGTTTGATTTATCGAATCCTAAGTGCGTATAGATTTCACCCACAAATACTCCGTTATCTTCTAGAGCCTGGAACATTGTGTCGATGATTGGTTCGCAAAGTTCTTGTTTTTGCATAGGACCAAATGGGTTTGCGAAATATGTTGTTGAAATACCAACTTCTTGAGTTGTACCTAAAGCCATACGTTTACCTAATTTACAAGTATCTTTTACTTCTTGAACAGTTAATTTCTTTAGACCAAATTCATTAGTGTAGTTGTTTGCGTACGCAAATAAATCGATTTTATGATTGTGAACAACAACGCGATATGGAGCCGCTGGCTGAATCATACGTGAGTTTGGATTTTCTGGAGCCATGAAAATTGAACGGTCCATGTCACGATATGGAGTACCTGGATCCAAATCATCTAAACGAATGAACGCACCAATTTCAGTACCCTGACCATATGGAACGCCATCTTCTAAGTGAATTGTTCCCATATCATCAAATACAACTTCTACTTCACGAATCATATCTCCAGCAGTGGCCTTTAATGCTTCAATGGATTCAGATTTACCAGCACCACTATCACCCATCAACATGATACCTTTCTTAGTTCCATCCTTTAAATAGATGTTTACGAAAGCACCATGGATTGGTAACCAACCTTTTTTCATCTGTGCCAAGTTATGTAAAGTTAAACACATTTTCTTTAAATATCCAAAGTATTCGATACGAGGATTGTCACTAATACATCCTACCCAAATATCATTGGCCTCATCATAATAGAAGTTTGTTGCATCATTTCCATCGTCATTACCAAAAATAACAACAAGATCTGGTTTTTGAGCACTCTCTTCTTTTGTAGCTAATTCAAACAAGTTAGCCATACTCAATGCACTAGACATATATTTTGAGTTGAAGTATACGAAACATAATAAAGTTCCAACCTTACAAGGATAACAGAACCAGTTTGATTCTCCCTTTTTGAAATATGTCATTGGCTGTGTATCTATTTCAGTAAACATTCCTGTACGTTTACTTGATTTTGGATGCAAAATCATTGGAGTTCTTAACATAACTGTATCGATCATTGGAATATCTTGTAATGCGGCATATTCATCAGCCCATACTTTATCCAAAGTATGAACAGAGAAACACGCGTTAGTTCCAGCTTGAACCTGGCGATACACTAAGTTTGGTCTCCCCATTAATTTTTCTTCAAACAAACGATATGTACGAAGAATTAAATCATTTGAAGCTGAGTCAAATGCCACTAATGTATTAATACCAAAATCCGTTGAATTATCACTCTTCATATATCCAAAACGTTGTAAAGATCGCCAATTACGATACATCTCTTCAATAACACTTAAAGTTGCATCTTTATTTGAAAGATAATATTCATCTTTTAATTCTTCACAAGTAAAGATTGACAATAAACGCAAGAAATGACAGAAATCACAAGAAGCTTCTTTTGAATTCAATTCACCATTCTTTGTCAAATACGCGTACATGTTCGCATTATCTGTTTCTTGATATTCAATGAAATATTGAACAAATTTTGTGAACGTATGAGATTTTAATAAAACCTCACGACTCTTTGGATATGCCAAATTATAGTTGATAATAACCTGGTTGTTAAAAATTTCAATTTTATTTTGCATAATTACACTCCTTTAACTATGACTAATATACATGAAAATTGTATGAAAGTAAATGTATAACTTAATTTTTTGTTTATAGTTCAAGCACAAGCGTTTACATGACGAAAACTTTTTCGATTTCAGAATAAACATCCTCAATCGTAATTTCAATCTTTTCACTCGTATAACGATCTGTCCACTCAAGTTTACCCTCTTTAATACCACGACCCACAGTAATACGATAAGGAATCCCAATCAATTCCATATCTTTAAATTTAACGCCTGGACGCTCATTACGATCATCCAAAATAACATCGAATTTGTGTTCTTTACAGAATTCATATAGATCATTGGCAATCTTAACTTGTTCTTCATCCTTTAAAGATACCGGAACAATCGCAAGTCTAAATGGTGCAATTTCAACTGGCCATTTAATACCAAAATCATCATGGTGCTGGTCAGCAACGGCTGCCATACATCTTTCTAGACCGATACCATAGCTTCCCATCCAAACTGGCTGTAATTGGTTATTGGCATCTGTATAGTATAGATTCATGCTCTTAGAATATTTTGTCCCCAATTTAAATAAGTTACCAACTTCAATACCATGTTGGAAAGTTAACTTCTTACCACACTTAGGACAAATATCTCCTTCTTTAACCTGACAAAGATCTGCCACTTCTACAGGCTCGAAATCTTTGCAATTTACATTCTTAATGTGACGATTCGATTGGTTAGCACCTACAATGAAGTTTTTCATATGTTTGATTTGACGATCCATATATACAGGACAATCAATGCCGACTGGGCCCGCAAAGCCAACACGCGCATGTGTTACCTTTTCAACTTCTTCAAAGCTAGCCATTTCCATTTCATTAGCACCCAATAATTTCAATGCCTTTGTTTCATTTAATTCACGATCACCAGGAATACAGAATGCGATTACCTTTCCATCTACGTTATATAGTAATGTTTTAACGAAATCACTTTCCTTCTTACCAAAGAAAGCAGCCACTTCTTCAATTGTTTTTGCGTTTGGTGTATCAACAATTTCCATTGAAAGTTCTTTTTCACAAGAATCTTCCATTATATCTACTACTTCAGTGATTTCTAAGTTACTAGAATAGTCACAACCTTCACATCCAACAACAACGTCTTCACCAATACTTGATAAAGCCTGATATTCTTCTGATAATAAACCACCCATAGCTCCTGTATCCGCTTTAACAATCTTATATTCCAATCCTAAACGATCCATGATACGGCAATATGCATCATACATCTTGTTGTAGGCTACATCCAATCCAGCTTCATCCACATCAAATGTATACGCATCCTTCATGATGAATTCGCGAACACGAATCAATCCATAACGAGGACGAGTTTCATCACGATATTTCGTTTGAATCTGATATAAGTTATATGGGAAATCCTTATAAGATTTTCCATCCATACTACTAGCTACCGCAAACAATTCTTCATGTGTTGGGCCCAAAACATAACGCTTATTATAACGATCACTCAATGAAAACATATTTGAACCAAAAGCTTCACGACGACCCGATTGTACATATACATCTTCTGGAATCAATGCTGGCATCAACAATTCTTGTGCATCTTTCGCATCCATTTCTTCACGAATAATATTTTCAACTTTAGAAAGAACCTTCTTTCCCATAGGCATGATCATATAGATTCCGTTTGAACATTTTTTGATCATTCCAGCACGCACCAACAAATTACTTGATACGCTATCTTCATCTTTCGCATTTTCTCTTAATGTATAAAAGAAACTCTGACTTAATTTCATCTTACTTACCTCTTCCACTATCTAATTTTACGAATCATCGCATCAACTTCAATAGGCCCAGACCATTTTGTATGTACGATCTGCATCGGCTTATTACAAACCTCTAATACATTTTCTTCACTATCATACACATCCCCTACATGTACAATCGTACTTAAAATGTGAGGGCCAAATATTTCTAAATCCTGATTGGGCATGAAATGATTCTTTACTTGTAAAGTCGCCATCTGACTTTCTTTATCATAATCCTGCACAATGGCTACATATTCCTGTGTTACCGTTTCATCATGATCTTGATACAACTGTATCTTATGTTTAGGAAGGCCATTATAGAAGCCCGGTCCTGTCGGTCGGTTCTCTGCCTTGGCAATTTCCTTTTTTACACGTTCAATGATTTCAACATCCGCATGCCCATGCTCATAAATATAATCAATCAACATACGATAGCTAGAAACAACCGTAGCTAAATAATAAGCACTTTTCATACGCCCTTCAATTTTCAAGGACGCTACACCCATATGTATGAAATTCTCAATATAATCCACTGCCTGCAAATCCTTTGAAGACATGGAGAATAAATTCGTTGGATCACTTAATTCTGTTTGCCCATCCATTAAATGATATTTCCAACGACAACTCTGTGCACACCCACCACGATTCGCATCACGAAGCGTCATATGATTACTCAATACACAACGTCCTGAAAAAGAAATACACATACCTCCATGAATAAAGACTTCGATAGGAAGAATATTCTCTTCACAAATCGAACGAATATCATCCATTTGACATTCTCTGGCAAGAACAACACGGTCCATACCCTTTTCTTTCCAGAATCTTGCAGCACTTGAATTTGTAGAAGAATGCTGCGTTGATACATGCACTTCAAACTTACATCCAAGCTTTTTAGCCAACATCATAATCGATGGACTTGCCACAATAATCGCATGCACGCCAATCGAATCCAAAGTTATTAAATACTCTTCAATACCATCAAGATCCGACTCATGCGGAAGCATATTTACAGTTACATGCACATGACTATTATGTGCATTCGCAAATTTGACTAATTCTGCGATTTCGTCAATGGAAAAGTTACTTGCACGCGAACGCAAACTAAACTGCTTACCACCTATATATACAGCATCCGCCCCATATAAAATCGCAATCTTTGCTTTTTCTAAATTTCCAGCAGGAGCTAATAATTCAATCTTATTCATTTACTTGCTCCTCCTTTTTCTTAATTGTCTCTTCTAAATACCAACGGTTTGTTGACTCATCATCCATAATTTTAATCCCTTGTAAAGCTAAATCATATAAACCCAAGATTTCAACAGTCCAATCATCATCAAAAAATAAAGAATCAATGCGGAAGCGATGCATTCCTACATATGTAAAATCCCACATTTCCTGTAATGAGTTGATTGGCATTTCACTAAAGATATGTGTACCCGTTTCATCTTGCACAATTGGCATGCGTTGCTCACGCGTTTGTTCAATCAAGTCATAATGACACGGTAATGAACAAACCGTTTTGTTCACAGCCTCTAAATAGTTAGTGACCAAAGGTCTTCTTGAATATAGAATCGAGAAATACCCATGCACTAAGATTTCAATATCCGGATTGTGCTTTCCAATACTTACCACTTCTTCAAGACTCAATTCATGTGCTAAAGAGACAGACTGAACGCCTAAAGACATATAGAAATCCACATCTGCACTTGAAGCCACCAATGTTTCCGGTTGATAAATCAATTTGAATTCAATCCCCAATTGTTTCGCCTCAAAATATAGACCTTCATCCGCATAGTAAATACCATCCACATCCAATTCTTTAAAAATAGAAAAGTATTCACGAACACCCGATAGATCTTCATCCATACATAATCTTAAAAAGTTGATATATAATTTTAGGCCAAGCTTTTTACACTTCTTCTTCCAAAGCTGTAAATCCTCTTTTTTTACCGTAATACTCGAACGAATCGAATAATGTTCAACACCAATGATCACGGCATCTGCCTTCGCTCTTTTTAATTTTTCTAATGAATCAATAGAATGAATTGTTGTTATAAACATAATTACTCCTTATCAAAACATACAGATTTATTTTACCACAAATGTGATTTTATGCCTACTTAACCTCCTATTTAAATCGGACTTAATTTCATATATACTTATATTAGAAAATACTATGCGAACAAACAAACACTTAATGAGAGATTTGAAGATTACAATAAACCCACTGAGCAAGAAGAAAATATGGTCGGATGAAATCATTGGTGAGGAAGCATTGTAGAAAAAAAGAATGCCATTACGACATTCTTAACAAGGCTAGTTCAATCTAGTCTTTTTTAATGAATTCAACCAACTCTTTAGCCGAATATACGACATGATCTGCACAAGGCCCACTTACCTGATGATGACGATTAAAATGAATCGTCTTCATGCCTGCACTTTTAGCCCCTTGCATATCATTGATATAATTATCTCCAATATAATACCATTCTGTAATATCTTCATGCATCGCTTCCATACACTTTTTAAATGCATTCACATCCGGTTTTGCAACACCAATTTGACCACTCGTAAATACATTTTCAGGTTTAAAATAATCAAAGACACGAAGCACTTCTAATTTCATTCTTTGATGCGCATCCTCTCCATTTGTCAAAATTGCAAGTTCATCTTCACAATTCGAAAAATAATCAATCAACGGTGCATCCATTTCAATATGATGCTGATAATATTTATAGCGAGACTGAAACTCTACAGCTTTTGAATGAGAAAAAATAATCCCATACTTTTCACAAGCCTTTTCAATACGATAAACACCAGATTCATCAATCGTAATCTTTCCTTGTTGAAGATCATCAAAAATCAGATCTCCAAACTTACGATAATCCGCATAAAATAAATCCATATCCACATCTACATTAGGAAGGAATTCTTCCATGCACTTGCGAAATGGCCAAGATAAATCATAGAGTGTATCATCACAATCAAGCATTAATTTCTTCATATAAACCAACCATTCCTTTCAGCTTCGCTTCAAGGCACACATTGGAATTAAAATGTGCAATGAGCTTTGCTTTTATTTTTTATCTTTTATTTGTTACCATGTTCTTGAAGTTAGAAGTACACTACAGAGCACGGTGAGGTGAGTTGCAGACTTCTGCATCTCGTTCAGATTAAATCAGCATATAAACCAGTGTAAGTTCGAGTATTTCAAGCACACATTAGTGTTGACATCAAGTCCGTAGATTAATCATTGACTATTAGTTAATCTTTAGTGCTACTCGTTCAGTCAATGCTTCTTTCTTCTTTATTTTGAAAGAGGCTTTTTCTATGAAAATCATTTATCCTCGTGTTTGTGGTATCGACGTGCACAAAAAATTCATTGTCGCAGTTATCTGCATTTCTGAATCCGTTGAACCTGTTTATCTAAAAAAAGATTCTCGACTTTTCACAATGACTTGATCCGGTTTAGAAACTAGCTGATTCAAAACGACTGTCAAAATGTATGCATGGAATCCACTGGTAAGTACTATATTCCTGTCTACAATGTATTGGAATCCCATATTTCCAATATCGTCGTTGCCAACCCTAAATGGGTACGCGCTGTTAAAGGCGAGAAAGATGACGATAAAGATGCCAAATGTATTGCTGATTTATTTAAGTTTGGTATTGTTAGAAGTAGTTTTATACCTCAAAAAGATTTCCGCATCCTTCGCGAACTCACTCGCTACAAGTACAAACTTGTAAATATACGTTCCAGCGAAAAGAACCGTTTTCAGAACGCTCTTTCTTCCGGTAATTGTAAACTGGATATGGTCTTTACTGATGTTTTCGGCAAATCCGCATCTAATATCATCGACCTTATTTTATCAGATAATCCATACACAGATGAAGATATTCTTTCAAAAGTTCACAAAAAATGTAAAGCATCTCCTGATATGGATCTTGACTCAATTAATGGAACGGATTTAACACCAGTCCAGAAATCTCGTATAGAA
>NZ_JAJDMK010000077.1:0-10074 GCF_020593575.1 Holdemanella sp. DFI.5.55 | reverse complement strand
AAGGATATCATTATCAAAACGGTTGGAACAAGTGCAGCAGCCTCAACGGCTGGAGTAGTTGTCACAAAGACAGGAGCATCCAAATCAGGACTTGCAAAATGGTGGGCTAGTAAAACAGCGAGTGTAAAAGCAGGAGTATGTGCTGGAACAGTAGCAGTAACTGGTGCAGTTGGATATGCAGCAGTTGACTATAATAGTAACTATAAACAGGTAGAGAGAGCTATTGAAAAACTTGATGATTTACATTCTTATGAAATTTACGAATATACTATGGGTCCTACTATTGAAAATGACGAATATGTAGGTAATTATGAATTAAATGATCGTTTGTATGTAGAGAATACAGATTCACCAGATGTTTATAGTGTAATTTATTATGCAAATCCTGAAGCAGGTGTCGAACAAAACTTGTTTGAAAAATTTGATGGTAAAAAAATGGCATCATGTTATTCAGATGCGAATAGTTTTGATGAATTGGATCCAAATTTAATTTCAGACTATAAGGAACCGGTGATTGGTGAGGATGGAAAGCCAACTAGTGATGCTCCTTCTGTAGGTTTATGGAGATTAAAATTTGAAACTATAGTTAAATATGATACTTATAATGAAAACTACTTTAGCTTATATAATACTTATTATAAAAGTTTATATGGCAAAGATAATATACAAACAAATTTGAAAAAGAAATATCGAGAGATAGCTCAAGAATGTTTAAACAATGCAAAAGTAACAGAAAAAAATGGAGAAAAAACATTCTCTTATCAAACATATGATTTATCAATTGATGATGAAGGCAATATTCAAGAACACAAAGATATTACTTTCAATCTTACTGTTACAATCGATAAGGATGGATATTTAAAAAAATATACAGATCATAGTCATATAGATTTTGAGTATAAAAATGAAATAACTATAGCTAATATGCAAAAGAAATAGGGACTAGTTTTGATTTAAGATGTAATCAGATGATTGCATCTTTATTTTCATAAATAAAAGAAGTAGGGTTACAAGGTGTTAGAGGAGAAATATGGAAAAGGACTTAATTAATAGAGCAAGAAAAAAGGATGCTCAAGCCATTAGCGAGATTGTTCAAAAAACACAGCGTAAGGCAATTTATTTTGCGTATAAGGTTGTTAATGATGAAGCATTGGCTAAGGATATAGTTTTACAATCTTATATATTGGCTTTTCAGAATTTAGATCAATTGATGGATGATGGAATGTTTGAACATTGGTTTGGTCGAAAGGTTTCAGAACAGTTATTGAATCAAATTGAATATGAAAAGAATTCATCTTTAAATTCTAGTTTCTATGTAGATGAAGAAGATCGAATTGAATTTGATGCCAATGTTCGAAATGATAAAATGCCGTTTAAGTTTGAATCATTTATGAATGTTCAAAAGATTCAAGATACTACACAAAGCGTTTTAAATCTCTTAACGGAAAAACAACGTTTGATGTTAATGATGTATTATTTTGAAAATATGAGTATTTTTGAAATTGCTGATATTTTTGGTGTAAGTGAGAATGCTGTAAAAGATAATTTGGCTTATGCCAGAAAGAAAATAATGAATACTTTAAGCGATACAAATGTTAGATCTATGTCATTTTTAAGTTGGTTTTTAAATGATCAAATGTCAAAAATGATTTCATGTCATGTGCCTGTGGATACAATTGTTGAAGCAATAAGATGTATGCCTCAACAAGTAGGAATATACGACAATATGTCTGGTATCCTTGGTTGGTGGCTTCGAAAAACAGCGATTTCTAAAGCTTTGATTGTTGTTCTTTCAACGACTCTAATGTTCTTTATATTGGGTGCGTTAAGTGGTAGCAACTATAATACAATTGTAAAGGCTACAGAAAAGTTGGATACTCTTGAATCGTTTCATATAAAAGGTGTGATTAGTTATCCTGATAATTATTTTGAATATGATGTTTACATCAAAAATACGGATAATAAGGACGAATACTACTCGATTGCTACATCTACGGTTCCTGAGGAAGCTGGTTATTATTATGTTTTCCATTATAAAGATGATCAATGCCAAAAGTATACAACAACTACACCAGTTGACTTCAATTCAATTGATGAAAGTCAATTTGGAGAATATTTAACTCCATCTTTTAATAGTAGCGATATAGAAGATTGTTATATACTTTCCGCCAAATCATATTATCGAGAGAAGGCTATGTTTAAACCTGATACTTATAATGCTGCTTGCTTGAGAGCTGCGGGAAGACTAGAACATAATGATGAAAATTTTCGAATTGAAGCTCTAGATAAAGTTCGCATTTTAGATAAGGAAAATATTAATGAAGCTAACTTTGAAAAAGATGGAGATGTAAAAAGAATAAAGTATAATCTTGCATTATGGAAAACAGACAATTCAAATGAAATAATTACACAACAGAAATCAGACTCAAGTAGCACTATCGAGATTCGAGATGGGTATCTAACTCATCTTGAAGTAAACGAGCCAATTGATGATGGGAAAAAATACTATGGTAGTTATTTAAAAATGGATTTTATAGACTTTGTTGAATAGATACAGAAATGTATCTATTTTTTTATGCTAACGAAAAACACTCATTTTATTTGTATTAGAAGAAAAAAATAAAATTTATTGATCATAGATATAACCATACTTACTTCTTCTTCGTCTTAATAGTGTAAGACAAAACAGAAGGAGAAATTTTATATGAACAGAAGTAAAGTTATGTTTTCAGGTTTAGTGTTTTCAGTTGTATTTGGATTGATGTATTGGTATAAGGATTTATTGGTGAATAAAGAAATTACCATCATGGATCAGTCGCTTATTAATCATTTTGATTTGAAACTATGTTTAACGGTTGCAGTATTGAGTATGTTACTTATTGTAGTTCTTCTTTATAGCAAGGAAGTAGATCCTGATCAATATAGATTTGAATATATTCGTAGTACTTTAAGTCAGGTAGAGTTAATTCGTATTGATGGTTTGGATGAAGAGGGTAAGCGTATTGCGTATGAGAAGCATTTTAATGAGTTTTCTTATAAACAAATATTGGAGTGTAGAAATTATGTGAATGAAAATAAGCCAAAGACAAATCATCGTTTAAAGTTAGGCTTGATTAGTTTGATTTCAATGGCTTTGGTTTTTGAATTATATCCTACGTATTCAGCTTATAAGACTGCTCAGAATGAATATAATGAAATGTTAAGACTTCAAGAAGAGGCTTATAACCAGATTGTCGAGGATGAATATATCACTTTGGATGGTTTACCAACAATTCATGTGATTCCTGGTAATTCTTTAAAAATTGGTGATGTAAAGAAGTATATGGATTTGTTTGTTCGAACACAGCCGGATGTTATATTGAGTAATTGTCGCATGATCAATATTTGTGAGCCAAAGAATTTTATGAATATCGCAATAGCTGATGGAGTGGATGTAACAGCTGGTGGACAAGGAACTGCATATGCATATGCTTCATCGGATGATTTTTCAATAACATTACAGATTGATGTAGATGAGGATTATGGTCAAAAAAGTGCAGTGAGTCATGAGTTAAGTCATATATTTGATTTTGCGCGCGGATCTGGATATGGAGATTATGGTATTTCAAATGGCGCACAATTACAGAGTTTATATCAAAATTATACAGATTGTGTTGGGACATATGGAGCTACGGATCCAGCGGAGTTTTTTGCCGAAGCAGGTGCTATGTATGTGAATGATCCTGAAAATTTGAAATCTGTTTGTATGGATTTATATAACTTTATGGATAGTCTTTATCATTTATATTAAAAAAATTGAATTGTATATAACCAATTACGGAGTTGTTTCGTCTTATAGAGTGAGGAGGCAGAAATATGAGTTAGAAAAATATAGTTGTCGAGTTGAGATTGATTTAGAAAGAAAGAAGGTATAGAAATGAAAAATAGGAAACAAACATTAACAAGTTTAGCAGCTGCTAGTATGGTTTTGACACAGGCTGGTCAAATGAGTGTATTTGCGAAAGAAGAGACTATGAAGGATTTATCAGATAAGGAAGAAGTTGTGGTTAAAAAAACACAGAAGGAATTATTAGAAGAACAGATCAAGAATACTTTGGATATGGTAAATGAGGCAAAAAAAGAGTTTGAGATGGCTCAAGAAACGTATGAAATTTATAATAAGAATGATTATGCTTTGGCTGTATCAAATAGAGAATTGGCTGAAAAAAATTATTTAAGTGCAAAGGATGATGCTCAAGAAGCGATTGTTTCGGCTTTAGAAAAACAGATTCAAGAATTAGAAGTGAATCAAGCGGCTTTAAAAGAGGCGAACACGAAAAAGAAGGATTTAGAATCAAAGCTTGAGGGTGCGAATAAGGAGTTGTTGCAGGCACAAAATGATTTAGTTTTAAAACAGAAGGAATATGAATCTTTATTGGCAAATACTTCACAAGAAGAGATTGAACAACGTATAAATGAGTTAAAGACTCAATTAGAGAGTGCAACAGTAGCTTATCAAGAGGCAACAAATAAAGTGACTGTGCTTTCAAATGCAAAAGAAGAGGTCGAGGTTAAAGTATTGGGGTTACAGTCTGCTCTAGAAAATGCAAAGGTTGAGTTCATGAAGGCCAAGAATGATGCTTTGAATGCTCAAAATGAATATGATGTTGCGAATGCGGATTATAATGAAAAGCTAGAAATTTATAATGGGGCTAGTGATCCAAAATTAAAGGAAGAATATGAAATGCAGGTTGTAGAAGCAGAGAATGCTTTGGGTGTTGCTCAAAATAATTTGCAGGTTGCGTTGAGTGTTCAACAAAGTAAAGAGGATGCTGTATTAAGTGCTGAGGCAAATGTTGCTGCGGTAGAAAATGAGATTCGTGATTTAGAGGTTCAGATTGGGGCAAAGGAAAATGAATTGTTGAATTTAAATGAATCCATAGTGAGTCTTGAAAAGGATTTAAATGTGGCTAAGGATCAATTGGCGAAGGCTGTAGAGGCTAAGCAAGGCATGGAAGAGGTTTTAAAAAATGTTCAAGTGGCTTTGGATGATGCGAAAAGGGATGTTGAAGAACAACAATTCAATGTAGATAAGGCTCAATTGGATGTGGATACACAACAAAAGATTGTGAATCAATTGCGTATGGATAAGGAGCAGGTGAGGCAAAAGATTGCGTTAGGTTCTAAGGGTTTCTTTGAAACGTATGGGTATACAAATGCATTAAAGGTATTGGAACAGAATAGTAAGTATACCAAGATTGGTGATGAAAATGATGCGACGAGTTTAGAAAACTTTAAAAAGGCAATTTCTATGGTTAGAACGGGAAATGCGTTACGTACTTCGGATGATAATTTTAAAGGGTTGGATCCTTTAAAGGTGAATGCTGAAATGTTTGCGGTTTCTCAGGTGCAGGTAAATCAAATGGCTAAGACAGAATATGGTCATACGAAATTGTATCGTGTGAGTGAAAATGCTGCCGTTGAATATGAAGATCCTTATGTTGGTTGGTATACAGAGGAGAAGGCTGTGTATGATTATCTTCAACAGAAGGGTTGGGATATAAATGATATTAGAGATTCTCAAGGAAATTATATTGATTTAGATAAGGCAAATGAAATTGTAGAGGCTTTGAATTTTCCAGATATTCGTTGGGTTCAGGTGGGACATTATACGAACATGTTAAATTCAAAATATAATGTAACTGGTACAGCGTGGATTGAGGGAAAAACTTCAAATGGATATAGTAGAAATTCAAATCAGGTGTTCTATCGTTTGGATTCTGCTAGTTTACTTACAATAGATGAGTTTGAATCACAGTTTAATGAATATTATGATTCATTAATGAATGCGGATGGTGCATATGAAGATGCGAATGTGGTTTTGAATGGGTTAAAGAATGAATTGTATGCGCAGAATGCTTTATTGACTGAGAAACAGAATAAGCAGAGTTCTATGGAAGTGAATAAGCAAGATGCAGAAAACAAAGTAGGAATGGCTCAAAATGAGGTAGATCGATTGTCTAAAGTTGTTCGTGATAAACAAAAGAATTTGGATGACTTGTGTATGGATGATGCATCATTGAATGTTGTAAATGAGTTGAATCGTTTAAAGGCTTTGAAATCCAATAAGGAGTCGTTAGACTTGGTTCATGCTCAACAAGAGGTCGAGAGTGTTAAACAAGAGAGGGCTGAAGCTGGTGTTGATGTAAATAATAAAGAAGCTTTAGTTAAGAATGCTCAGGTGGAATTGAACAAGAGAAATGGGATTTTAGAGGAAGTAAATAAAGGGTTAGAGACAGCGTATACTAATTTAGAGATTTCTAAGAATGTATTAAAAGAAAAGGAAAGTGCATTGGATGTTGCAAAAATACTTTTGAGTAAGAAGGAATCGAGTGTATTGTCAAAAGAGAATGAAGTGGGTTATGTAAGTGAGAGTTTAAAGGGTATTTCTAGGGATTTAGATGTAGCAGATGGGGTTGTTGAAAGTAAAAAAGCTGAGATGGATACTATAAACAATAATTATGAAGCTTCTTTATCTGTTAAAAATAGATTGAATAGTACTAGTGATTCAATTGTTGCGTTAAATACTAGAATTCAGGAATTGAAAAGAATGATTCCTGAAATGAGTAATAATATGGTGTCGAATGATTTAGTTGTGAAGAAGATGAATAATAGAGTTGCAGAATTAGAATCATTAAAATTAGAGATTGAAGAAGTTAAGTCTGAATTTGATTCTTTTGTGGCTGGACATTCAGTAGAATCTTATGCATTGCATAGTGATTTAGTGAAGTCTTTATGTGAAAAGATGGATGTGATGAAAGAGGCTTATAGAAGTTATGAAGAAGCTATAAAGGTTTTTGAAGAGGCGGATACATTAAATACAGAGAATGTAAAAGCATTGGATGTTGCAAGTCAGAAGTATGTTTTGGCTCAACTAGATTTAGAAAAGGCAAACAATAATTTGAGTGATTACTTAGAAAAAATGAAGAATGTTGAAGAAACAGAAGATAAGGAAAATGTAAATACAGGAGTACAAACAGCATTCGGATTATATGCATTAGGTGGTGTATTAGGCTTTGCAGGTGTAGCGTTGACTGGTAAACGTGCTCGTAAAGAGGATTGATTTTGTAAAGGTTATGTATCTTGGAAATCGGATTGGATATAGAGCTGATCTGCTTTCTTTGAATGGTAATTGAATTTCACGTTTGAAAAATTGTTATTAATTGATAAATGAGTTTGTGTTCATATGATGATTTATGGTTGGCTTTTCATGAAAACGCTTTAATTATAGTTGATGGAATGGTTTTATGGTTATAAAATCAAAATATATTAGGAGGGTTTTGAAGATGAATAAACTAACTAAACAGTTACTATCATTAGGGTTGAGTGCAGTAACTGTAGCTGGTATGGTTACACCAGTGTTGGCAGATGGTGAAGTTCCAACAACAGAACTAGAGGCAACGGAGGTTACAGATCAACCGACAGAGAATGTTCCTGGTAATGAGCTTGTAATGAAATCTATTACATTACAAATTACTAAGGACGGCAAAACATCATCAACTAGTTTGGACGTTGATGTAAATGCTACAGATGATTATGTTACCAGTTATATTGTGGCAAATTGTGTTCCAGAAGGATACGTAATTGATGGTAAGGGGGCTGCTAGTAGCTTATATAAAGTTTCCGATAATGAATGGCAAATGGTTTTGGTAAAAATGGAAGAGCAGAAGCCGGAAGTATCACAGGTTTATAATTTAGATATTGTTTATAAGTATGAAAACAGAACGGAACAAAAAACTTTTACTGTAGATGATGGAAGTGATGATGTTTATAGTTATATACAAAAGCATTTTATACCAGAAGGTTATTCTTCAGGTGTATGTTGGGAAAAAGATCCAACGACTAGAACATATGAAGTAGAAATTTGCAAATATCAACAAATAACTTATCAAGTATTTGTTGATGGTTTAGCTAATGGTGAGGTTTCGGATTATAACATGCCAGCAGTGTATACAAATAAACAGATTGAAGAATGTTTAGCGCGAAATGTGATGCCTGGATATGATTTTGTAAAAACTACGCAAAAGGGTAATCATTGGAATGTTTATTTTGAAACTCCAAAAAAAGATAATGAGAATTTTACTTTGATTATTAATAAAGATGGTAAAGAGACTGAATCAAAAATAACTATTTCTAAAGCTGATCAAATAGCATATGGAAATATTGAACAATATTTAGTTATAAATTATTTGCCGGATGGCTATCATATTGATTACGATCAATATGGGACTAAAGGAATATTTTCAATTGGCACGAATATGTTCAAAATGTATTTAGCAAAAAATGAAAATAGTTCTAAATCAAAAACATTCACCTTAGTGTTGACAAAGTTTGATGAAGAATATAATCCAAATACCACATTAGAAGGTGCAACTGTAGAATATCATACTTTTGAATTTGATAGTTCCATGGATGGAATTTTAGAATATATGACTAAAAAATATCTTCCTAAAGGATATATGTGGCAGATTGGTGCAACACCGGATACGGAAGTATTCAGATTTGCTGCATACAAATTGAATCAGGAGTATGGAGTGGCTTCAGCAAAAATTTATTCAGTCGAATTTTTAGATTCTGAGACAAATGAAAAAATCACTCCAAATACTCATACATTATTTTTGTATGGAGAAGATAGGAATAAAGTGAATGCTTCTGAATTAGGAGAGATTCCTAAGGGATACATACCTGTAAAAGATTCTTATAAAGTGGTTGAGGAAAATGGAAATTTAGTTGTAAGAGTATATTTGAAAAAGGGTGAATATCAAATTCCAGTTTCTGTTAAATTTTTTGAAGAACAAAATGGAAAATTAGTTTCAGTAAAGCCAACTACTCCATTTAAAAAATCTGCACAAGAGTTTGATTTAAATAAAAATGGTTCTATAGATCAAAATGAAATTCAAAAATATATTCCTGAAGGATATTGCTTTAATAATGGGTTCTATCCAAGAGACTTCACTTTTGGAGAATTTTATGTCTCATCTTTGAATTTGGAATATGTATTAGTTAGAAAATCATCCGTTGTAGAATCAGAAGAGTCTAAGAATATTGCTTCAATCCAAAATAAAGATGTTACAACAATCTTAACGGATAGCTTAACTAAGGATCAAAAGAAAAAGGTTGAGACTGCTCTTAATGATGGTAAGAAAGTGGATTTTAAACCTATTATACAGAATGGTGTAAATAAATCAGATGAAAAAAGTATTATTGGCCTATGTAGATGACAATAAATACAATGTAGTGAATGCGTTCGATATTGAGATTCAATTATATGTTGATGACAAAAATGAAGGTTTGATTACTCAAACAACTAAAGGATTGACATTTAGAGTTGCGATTCCTGAAAGTTTGAAAAAAGAAGGGCGTAAGTTCTACGTATTGCGTTTGCATGACGGAAAGATTGATAAGCTTGAAGTAAGTACTGAAGGTACATTTACTACGGATAAGTTCTCTTCATACATGTTAGTATATGAAGATGTTGCTACACCAACAACTTCTGAAACTAAACCTGAAGTAAAACCAAATACTGGAACTACTACAACTAAAACAGATACAAAGAAGGATAACACAGTTAAGAAAGATGTTAAGAAAAATAAGAAGGTGAATACAAGTACAAAGACTTCAAGTACATTGTTTACTGGATTATTAGGTGTTTCTATTGTTGGTTTAGGTGCAGTCGAAGTATTGCGTAGAAGAAATAAATAGTTTGAATTGAAAGTGGACAATAGAGTCTGCTTTCTTTTTTTGTATGATGTTTTATGGTGTGATATACTTTTACGGTAAGTAGAATATATAATTGCATAGTTAGCTTACTAGGAATATATCTGGTTAGTTTTATAAGGCTTAATTTTATATTCCTAACTTGATTATGGTAATTGAGTACATGTAATAAATGGAGGTTTTTAGAAATGGGTAAATATTTTGGAACAGATGGAGTTCGTGGTAAGGCAAATGAAGGATTAACTTTGGATATGTCTATCAAGATTGGACAATATTTAGGCTGGTATTATGGAAAAGAAAAACATGCGAAAATCTTGA
>NZ_JAJDMK010000076.1:0-10104 GCF_020593575.1 Holdemanella sp. DFI.5.55 | reverse complement strand
TTTCAAAGATCATCTGCACCTCAGCAGTGCTCATCTATATTACCAAATACTTTTCACTTCGTCAAATGTTTTTTTATTTTTTTTCATATTTTTTACTGTATACGCTTACATCTAAAAACAAAAAATAGAGCCTTTCAACTCTATTTAAAATGCTCATAAGCAATACGATTGATATTTGCCATAACATCGGCACCTTTATCCCCTAAACTCGTTAAAACAACTATACTATATGATGTATTACATTCTACAAAACCAACACTATTTAAAGCATAATCATACATACCATACTTTTGAGGCATACTCAATTGTGTATCCCTATCTAGATATTCACCTGGTTCTGCCTTTTCCATATTTTTAATCAAAACTTTATAGTCTTCTTTATGATCATATAAATAGGTCACCACATCATTCATTGTATTAACCGTTGTAACATTATCCATTGTATAATAATTCTCGCTGATAGAATTTGTATATTTTGTCATTGCTTCCTTATATTCTTTCCAGCCACCAAGATTTTCATATAAAATATGACCCGCATCATTATCAGAGTATATTATTAAATCATTTAAAAGATCACTTAAAGGAACTTGACTACCGATACCATAATTCGAACTAATAACCCCTGCACCCTCATGCATATATCCACTATATGTAAATGTTGAATCTAATGTATACTCACCCTCATTTATTTTATCATAATATAGCATTGCCAATGGTAATTTATAAATACTCGCTGCAATAAACTCATCCTTCTCATTCATACTATATTTAATGTTATGTTCTAAATCTGTGATACAGTATGCTACTTTTTCATGATCAATACCATTCTCTTGAAAATACGCTTCTATATCTTTTGCCAAAGACATATCAATAAATTGACTATTATCTTTATTTTCAACTTCCGTATTTTGATCTTCTCCGATTTCAGATATCCCCTGATATGCCTTTTTCTCAGTGTTCTTCATTTCAACCGCAAATACACATAGTACAATTAATAATGCAGATAATAGAGAAATAATAATAATTTTGTTTTTCTTATCCATGATAGACCCTTCCAAACTATGAAAAAGAGTCTATACAGACTCTTTTATATATTAATGTTTAAAATGACGAACCCCTGTAAATACCATTGCGATGCCATGTTCATTACATTCATCAATTGAAAGTTGATCCTTAATAGATCCACCCGGCTGAATGATTGCAGTCACACCCGCTTTGATAGCTTCTTGAACTGTATCTGGCATTGGGAAGAAAGCGTCACTTGCCAATACAGAACCTTTCGCCTTTTCACCAGCCTGTTCAATCGCAATCTTAGCTGCACCAACACGGTTCATTTGTCCTGCACCAACGCCAATTGTCATATCATCTTTTACCAAGACAATCGCATTTGATTTTACATGCTTAACAACTTTCCAACCAAACAACAATTGTTTGATTTCATCCTCTGTAGGTTTACGGTTTGTCACACATGTTAAATCTTCCTCATTAATTGTATGCTGATCCATCTCTTGAACCAATAGACCATCATTAACATTTGTATATTTTAACGCACTTGAAACAGATAAGCTAGTATCTAATTTCATTAATCGAATATTTTTCTTACGAGTTAAGATTTCCAACGCTTCGTCAGAGAAGTCTGGCGCAATAATGATTTCCAAGAAAATCTTAGATAATTTTTCTGCCAATCCCTTTTCAACCTTTGCGTTCAACGCTACGATACCACCAAAAATCGAAATTGAATCAGCTTCATAAGCTTTATCCCAAGCCGCTTCAATATTTTCACCAATACCAACTCCACATGGATTCATGTGTTTTACACCTACAGCTGCATATTGACCTTCAAAATCTTTTAAGATTTCAATAGCCGCATTTCCATCCTGAATATTGTTGTAAGACAATTCTTTACCATGAAGCTGAGTCGCATTTGCCAAAGAATATTGAGGATTCATTCCTTTATAGAAAGCAGCCTTTTGATGAGGATTTTCACCATAACGCAAGTCTTGAACCTTATCAAAAGTAATTGTCATACTTTCTGGGAATTCTTCATGTGTTTTCTTCGTTAAATAATCTGCGATCATCGCATCATAGCGAGCTGTATGACGGAATACTTTTGCAGCTAAACGCTCACGCGTTTCCAATGTTGTTTCTTGGTTTTCTCTAATTTCTTCAAGAACTTTATCATAATCTTTTGGATCACAAAGAACCGGAATGCTTTGATAGTTTTTAGAAGCACTACGAAGCATACTTGGACCACCAATATCAATATTTTCAATAATTTCTTCGTGTGTTACACCTGGTTTTAATACAGTTTCTTTAAAAGGATATAGATTCACACAAACCAAATCAATATACTCAATTCCTAATTCTTGTAATTGACGTACATGATCTGGGTTTGAACGAACACAAAGTAATGCACCATGAACTTTTGGATGTAAAGTTTTCACACGACCATCCATAATTTCTGGAAAACCAGTCACATCACTGATTCCAATTGGATGAATTCCAGCTGCCTCAAGAGCTTTTTTTGTTCCTCCAGTAGAAATGATTTCATATCCACAATCTACTAATCCTTGTACAAATTCAACTAAACCAGTTTTATCGGATACACTTACTAATGCTCGCTTCATTATTTTTCCTCCTCTATACTTTTTGCGACTTGTTCAATGACTTGCCAGAACAAATCATATTCCATCGCATGTACATGCGATTCTAATGTTTCAAGATCCCAAGATGGGTCGATTGCTACTCTTTCTTGACGAATAATAGGACCTGTATCTACACCTTCGTCTACGAAATGAACTGTAACTCCAGTTTGTGCTACTTTTGCCTCATACGCATCTGCAATACTATGAGCTCCTGGAAATTCAGGTAAATAAGCCGGATGTAAATTGATGATACGATTTGGATAAGCACTCAATAAAGTGTGTCCAATAAAACGCATATATCCACTTAACACAATCAAATCAACCTTTTTTTCTTTTAATACCTCTAAGATTGCCGCTTCATAACCCGCTTTACCATCATATCCCTTTGGATTAAAATAAAACTCTTCTACTCCATGATTATGCGCACGAACTCTAGCATACGCATTTTCTTTATCCGCAATCAAACATGCACAATTCACATGTAAAGAACCATCTTCAATATGTGACAAGATTGTTTCAAAGTTAGTACCTGAACCACTCGCAAATACCGCAATATTTACCATTGGACATCTACCTGCCCTGTTTCAGTTACTTTACCAACCACATAGCTAGGTTCATTGATTTCATTTAAGGCAGCTTGAACTTTTTCAACATCTGCTGGATCTACAGCCATCACAAAGCCAAGTCCCATATTAAATACGTTGTACATTTCTTTCATAGAAATATCTCCATTTTTTTGAATCAAATCAAAAATTGGAGGTTTTGGGAATGCCTTTGTATCAATTTCAACACCCATACCCTCTTTTAACATACGAGGTACGTTTTCGTAGAATCCACCACCTGTGATGTGGCTGCAAGCTTTTAATGTAATCCCCGATGCTTTAATATGTTTTAATGCTTTTACATAAATTTTTGTAGGAGCCAATAATGCCTCTCCTAAAGTTTTACCTAATTCATCATAATATGTATTTAATGATTCTTCTGTAATATCAAATACATTACGAACCAATGAGAAACCATTACTGTGAACACCTGTTGAAGGAAGTCCAATCAAGACATCTCCTACATTTAGATCCTTACCAGTAATCATATCTTTTTTATCGCATACACCAACGGCAAAACCTGCTAAATCATAATCTTCTTCTGGCATTAAACCTGGATGTTCTGCAGTTTCTCCACCAATCAAAGCAGCTTCAGATTGTAAACAACCTTCAGACACACCCTTCACAATGTCCGCAATTTTTTCTGGAACATTCTTTCCACATGCGATGTAATCCAAGAAGAACAGTGGTTCTCCACCTGCACATGCGATATCATTCACACACATCGCAACGGCATCAATTCCAATTGTATCATGCTTATTCATAACCATCGCAAGTTTAACTTTTGTACCACAACCATCTGTACCAGAAAGTAATACAGGCTCTTCCATATCTTTAATTTTAGATAATGAGAAAGCGCCAGAGAAACCTCCAAGTCCTCCTAACACTTCTGGGCGCATTGTTTTCTTAACATGCTCCTTAATCAATTCAACAGATTTATATCCTGCCTCTAAACTAACGCCTGCTGCTGCATAATGTTCTGCCATACTCTACTCCTTTACCTCATCTTTATAATCTTGTAAATCTTCTGGATATTCACCTGTACAACAAGCTAAACAGCTTGTTTCAGGCACACACTTTTTAAAGTTTTCAACACTTAAGAAACGCAATGAATCCACCTGGAACAATTGTTCCATATCATCTACTGTATAGTTAAATGCCGCCAAATCTTTTTGTGCCGTTGAGTCCGCTCCATATAAACAAGGATATCTCAACATTGGCGAAGCTATACGTAAATGCACTTCTTTTGCGCCTGCCTCTTTTAATAATTGACAAATTCGACGTGATGTAAAACCTTTCACAACACTATCATCTATTAAATAAACTCTTTTATCTTTAACAACCGAACTGATCGCATTTAAACGAACACGCATACCTTGCATTCTTTGTTGTTCTGTCGGACGAATAAATGTAGAACCAATATAACGGTTTTTAATCAATCCCGTTTCATATGGTACATTCAATGTTCTGGCAAAACTTGCAGCTGCACTTAAAGCTGAATCAGGAACACCAACAACGATATCCGCTTCAATATTCTCTTCTTTAGCTAAATAATAACCACATTGTTTTCTTACTTCATGAACCGTTAAACCATTATGAACGCTATCCGGTCTAGAATAATATACATACTCTAAAGCACAAGCCTTCGTTTCTGCTTCTTCAATAATTTGACTAGACTTCATACCTTCGCAATTGAAACAAATCAATTCACCTGGATTTACTTCACGAATAAATTCTCCACCAAGAATTGGGAACGAACAAGTTTCGCTACTGATACAATATCCTTCATCTACCTTGGCAATATATAAAGAGCGAATACCATGAGGATCTCTTACTACGTACAAACTGTCTTTTGTGACAACCATGAATGTATAAGCACCACTCATCATACGACAAGCTTTCGCAATTTTTTCTTCAAAAGAACCTGGATTCAACTGAATCAAATGTGCTAATAATTCTGAATCACTTGTTCCTTGAAAGATCAATCCTTCATTTTCTAATTTCGTTCTTAAAGAAATCGCATTCGTGATCATCCCACTTGATACAACCGCAAAATATCTTTGGTGACTACGCACCATAATCGGCTGAACATTTTCTAATTGAGAATCATTTTTTGTGGCCATACGAAGTTGACCAATCGCAATATCACCCTCCAAAGAATTTAATGTATCTTGTTTTAAATTCTCAGATAATAATCCTAATCCCTTTTTACAAACAACATTTTCTCTATCACTAACAGCCACACCAACACCATCTTGTCCACGATGCTGAATGGCATGCATTGCTAAATAGATGTTCTGGGCGGCTTGTTCTACATTGAACAAGCCTACGATCCCAGAAGAATCTTGAACTACCTTTTGCATCGTCATTCTACTTCACCTGCTTATGTGTAAAGTAACGAACACCATTTGCGAAAATATCCTGGTCTTTATTTCCAGCAATATTCTGGAACAAGCCTTTTTCATAACGCTCACTGTGACCCATCTTACCAAAGATTTTTCCATCTTCAGAGAAGATACCTTCGATTGCCATACTTGAACCATTCAAGTTGTCTTTTCCATCCATTGTTGGAACACCCTTTTCATTTACATATTGTGTTGCAACCTGACCATTTTCAATCAATTTATTTAATACTTCTTCACTCGCAACAAATTTACCTTCACCATGACTAACAGCAACTGAATATACGCTTCCAGCTTTCATACCTGCAAGCCAAGGAGAAGCATTACTTGTAATACGAGTACGTGCAATATGAGAAACGTGACGATTGATATTATTTCTAAATAATGTTGGATTTTCCGCATCCAATTTTTCAATATCACCATAAGGCAATAATCCAGATTTGATCAATGCCTGGAATCCATTACAGATACCTAAAATCAAACCATCATTTGCACGCATTGTATCAATTGCTTGTGCAATCTTTGGATTTCTTAATACATTCGCAATAAATTTACCTGAACCATCTGGTTCATCACCACTACTAAATCCACCAACAATCATTAAGATTTGTGCTGTACTAATTTCTTTGGCTAAAGTTTCGATACTCTTTTGAATGTTTTCTACAGTTAAGTTATTAAATACAATTTGTTTAACTTCTGCACCAGCACGTTCAAACTTAGCTGTTGTATCAAATTCACAGTTTTGTCCAGGGAAAATAGGAATAATTACTTTTGGTTTTTCCACAACAACCTTAGACATTGGTACTTCTGCATCATTTAATGGAGTTTCTAAAGTATCTTTTCCTTCATCCACGATCATTGGATAAATTTCACTATAACGCTTTGTCCAAGCCTTTAATGCATCTTCAATTTCAACAGTTTCATCATTTAATACAATCTTAGAATCATCATTTAAAATACCAATCAATTCTAAATGTTCATCTTGAATGCTTTCTGTAGCTTCCACGATCATTGAACCCAAATTGAATCCATATACATCTTCTTCTGTGCTGATCGCAACACCAACTTTAGATCCAAATGCCATTTTCGCAATAGTTGCACCTAGGCCACCAAATTTAATTGTGCTTGCCGCAACAATTTTCTTTTCTTGCATTAATTTATGAACCGTTTCAAAATTTTCTTTTAATTGTTCATAATTTGGAACATTATTTTTAACTGGCGTATGCTTTACCAAATATACATAGTCTCCGGGATTTTTAAATGAAGCCGAAACAATATCATCTGTTTTAGCTGTAGTTACCGCAAATGTAATAACTGTTGGAGGTACATGAATATCTTTATACGTTCCACTCATAGAGTCTTTTCCACCAATACTTGGTGTTTCAAATGCCAATTGAGCATCAATCAAACCTAATAAAGCTTCAAATGGTTGTCCCCATTTTTGTGCATCGGCACCTAAACGTTCAAAATATTCCTGATTTGATAAACGACACTTCTTATAGTCAGCACCCAATGCTGTGATACGAGCTAATGCTTCAACAACTGAATAACTAGCACCTAAATATGGAGAATATTTAGATACTTTTGGATCATATCCATATGTCATAACCGAACATGTGTTTGTCATTCCATGCACTGGCAATTTTTGTACAGAACCTTCTTCAGGAGTTAATTGATATTTACCTCCAAAAGGCATCAACACTGTACTCTTACCAATAGAAGCGTCAAACATTTCTGCCAAACCAATTTGACTTGCGACATTCGCATCTTGTAATACTGTATTTAAATCTGAGTTTACTGCATCAAATGGATGTTCATCATATTCATTTTCGCAAACATCAACAATCTGGTGCTGGCGAACACCGTTCGTATCCAAGAATGCACGAGACATATCAACAATTGTTTTCCCACGCCATTTCATGACTAAACGATTTGTATCTGTTACATCTGCAACTTTGATAGCTTCTAAGTTTTCTTTATACGCTTCTTCTTTGAATTTTTCAAAATCCTTAGCCTCGATACATACAGCCATACGCTCTTGTGATTCACTAATAGCTAATTCTGTACCATCTAAGCCTTGATATTTAACTGGAACTGCATCTAAGTTGATATTCAAACCATCTGCAAGTTCACCTACGGCAACACTAACTCCACCTGCTCCAAAGTCATTCGCCTTTTTAATTAATTTTGTACAAGTAGGATTTCTAAATAAACGCTGTAATTTACGTTCAATCAAGGCATTCCCCTTTTGAACCTCACTTGAACATTTTTCCAAACTTGTTTCATTATGTTCTTTACTAGAACCTGTAGCTCCACCGATTCCATCACGACCAGTAGCTCCACCAATCATAACGATAATATCGCCAGCTTCTGGTTTTTCACGTTTAACATGTGATTTAGGAGCCACACCCACAACAGCACCAACTTCCATACGTTTCGCAACATAGCCATCATCATAAATTTCATCTACAAATGTAGTTGCCAAACCAATTTGGTTACCATAACTTGAATAACCTTGAGCAGCGGTTTTTGAAATCTTAGATTGAGGCAATTTGTGCTCTAATGTTTCACTAATTGATTTTGTGATATCTCCAGCCCCCGTAATACGCATAGCTTGATATACATAGCTACGTCCTGATAATGGATCACGAATAGCTCCACCAATACATGTACTTGCTCCACCAAATGGTTCAATTTCTGTTGGGTGATTATGTGTTTCATTTTTAAACATCAACAACCATTGTTCATCTTTTCCATCTACATCCACTGTAATTTCTACACTGCAAGCATTGATTTCATCGGTAATCTCCATATCATCAAGTTTACCTTGTTTACGAAGATACTTGCCGGCGATAGTAGCCATGTCCATCAATGTTTTTTCTTTACGATTTCCATGAACTTCCTGACGTAATTTTAAATATTTATCATAAGAAGCCTGTAACTCATCTGACAATGTATCCAAATGGAAATGTACATCATCTAATACAGTTTCAAAAGTAGTATGACGGCAGTGATCTGACCAATATGTGTCTAGAACACGAAGTTCAGTCATTGTGCAATCTCTTTTTTCTTCCTTTTCAAAATAACGTTGAACATGCTCAATGTCCGCTTGAGACATGGCCAACCCTAAAGTCTGACGTAAAGAATCTAATTCTTCTTTCGTCTTTGTTGTAAATCCTTCTAATACAGGAACATCTTTTACTTCAACGTCCTGATCATCTACTAATACAGAAAGGTCTTTAACGCGCGCTTCAACAGGGTTAACAATATAATGTGTAATTTTATTAAGTGTTTCTTCATCTACTGGGTTTGCGAACACTAATAAAGTCCCTGAATGAATACGTACTGTTTGTTTGTTGTTCAAAAGCATCAAACATTGCATTGCACTGTCTGCTCTTTGATCATATTGACCTGGCAAAAATTCATATGCCAAATATGATTTACCTGTTAAATCTACAGAATCATATACATCATCTGTAACAACTTCGCTACAAACATTTTTCTTCAATAATTCAATATCATTTTCGTCGGCATCAAAAATATCATATAAATTGTATTTTGTAAGACCAAAATTTTCTTTTAAAGATAAAGATTGTCTTAATTCAGCAGCTAACGATTCACTTTCAACTTGAAACTGTTCTTTTTTATGAACAAAAATACGAGTATCCATTTCTTTCTCCTTATTCAACAATTGACTGTTCTAATACTTTTTGTGCTTGTTCTTTTTTAAACGCAACAATTTTATCCTGTAATGACTTATCATTTAGCCCAATCATCTGGCAAGCTAAAATAGCTGCGTTTCTTGCCCCTGATTTTCCAATTGCGACAGTCGCAACAGGAACACCTTGAGGCATTTGTACTGTCGATAATAATGAATCCAATCCACCTAAAGCAGATGTCTGAATAGGGATTCCAATAACTGGCAACGGTGTAGAGCTAGCTAAAACTCCAGCTAAATGTGCTGCTCCTCCAGCTGCCGCAATAATAACCTGAATTCCACGTTCACACGCTGTTTTTGACAATTCCAAAACCGCTTCCGGCGTACGGTGAGCACTTAACACACGAACTTCATAGCCAACTTGAAAATCGTCTAATTGTTTCATGCAGCCTTCCATACTAGGTAAGTCTGAACGAGAACCCATCACAATTAAAACACGCTTTGTTTCCATAAATGACCTTCCTTTCAAAACAAAAAAGCGCACCTATAGTAGGCACGCTTAAAAAAGCAATTCTTCTCTATCAATTGTGGTAAATCTTCTTAAGACCATAAGTAAGACCTCCAAAATCAGAAAAACACTTCTGCAATATTATAATACCTAAAATCAACTCAAATGACAACCTATATTTCATGAAAGTTATGCTCTAGGCATAAACAATTTATATTTTCTTAAATCAAACACATAAACAATTGAACTCAATCCCCACGTAATTGGATATAGCCAATGCGTTAAATAC